>JAPYRO010000032.1 GCA_029941095.1 Dehalococcoidia bacterium | reverse complement strand
AAGCATCCACTGCGCTTCGACTTTATAAAGAAGCAGTGGAAGTTATCGAGAAACCGACCGCACCGGTGATTTTGATTGATTCGACTCGGAAAGTAGTTGGTGATTCAGAATTACACGTGGAGCTGGCAGGATGGACACCAGAAGATCGAATCACTGTGACCATTGTATCGGCATATGGAGTGAAGATAAATTACACAGTAGGGAGCGTCGATATTAATTCATCTGGAGCGGGAGAGATAACTTTTGGTTCAGACAGAGTTCCAGCGATCCCGGATGATATTGTACCGGGCGTTTATACGATCAGAGCGGTATCTGCAACTGATGGGTCTGAAGCATCCACTGCGCTTCGACTTTATAAAGAAGCAGTGGAAGTTATCGAGAAACCTACAGAGCTAGATTTTAATAAGATATGGAAAGATTTCACCCCATCAATATTTTATGTTCAAGATGCAGCTACCACTGCTTACGGTACAGGTTGGTTATATAAGGACGGTATTATTATTACCGCAAACCACGTGGTAGGTAGTGGTGACTCAATGAAAATTTTCCAAATGACTGGGCTCCCTTTCATTGCTTCGATCATTGTACGAGATGCGTCTCGAGACATAGCGGTTCTAAAATTTGATTCTGGGAAAATTGATTTGCCAGAGGGCGCAAAGCCATTGATTGTTGGAGATATAGATACGGGACATTATGCGTCTCCCTTAATGGCTCTAGGTTATTCCGACAGAGGAACATTGATTAATCAATCGGCTGGTAGAGCAGCAGCTAATGTGGGGGTGTTGTCACAAGTTAAAGTTTTTTCGCAAGGTCAATCATCTCCTATTAAGCATATTATGATGGATGCCCCGATCGCGCCAGGGGACAGTGGCGGTCCGGTTGTTGATCGAGATGGAATGGTAATAGGTATGACACGGTCCTATTCCACCAATCCAGGAACCTTTTTTGCAATTCATGAGGATGTTATCAAAGAGAGTCTAGCTCTGTTTTTAGAGGATTAGGGTTTTGGTTTAATGGAAGATGATTCTATTAATTGGAGGTTACTCAAATTGAAAGTAAATTGCCATTGTTGATTTAGTTACCGGTTGAGGATCTTGATCATTGTTAGTTCCACAATAGTTACTCGCTAATATTATGAGGGCAAACAACGCTAACCAGTAACTTTTTTTGGTGTAAAAGGGTTTTTTTTTGCTGGTTTCCGTGTTCCCTTCGTGAATATCTAAAATGGTTTGAATATCTGGATTATCGAGCATCACTTGTTCGTTGGTGAATTCTAATCCGCAATTGGTACAGTAAAGAGTACCTTCAGTAATTACTGATTGGCAGTTCCTACATATATTTTGCATATCCACAGGGTGTTATATATTAACTATTTTCATATAGATTTGATTGTAGCATATGGGATTTACATGGAATGAATTCTAATAGCTTCGGATCAAATATCGAATGTTACAATTAGAGCGGGATTGATGTTCAGTTATTTGGCCTATCAGAGGGAGGGAATTATTAACTATGGCATTTTACATTCTGGTGGTGCTGCTTTTGTTTGTAACAGGTATCTTTTTATTGCGGGTAATTGTTAGCAAACCAGAGGAGAGAGCCGCTTATAGAAAATTAGATATTATGCGCTTTTTAGGGCTATTGGCAGCAGGATATATTCTTTTTCAAGTTTTACCTCAATAATCTATACTAAGAGTACTTGTTGGTCCTTGAAAAAGAGTATTATTGATTGGTGCCGAAGGTGAGAGTCGAACTCACATGCCCTAGGAACAAAAGTTTGTATTTTGCCGGTAGATGGATAGCCGTGATAGGCTGTCTCTGGTAAAAGTGATTTGTACCGACTAAGGGCTCCGCAGCGGATTGTATACAAATGGAAGGCTATCATAATTGAAACTACTCGGGTTACTCGTAGGTCTAGTAATTTTGGTCGCAGGTTGTAGTGGGGATAAGGATAGCGTATCGGAATCGAGTTCCATGGAGCAACCAGCCACTTCGACACCGACATCGGAGCAACCAGCCACTTCGACACCGACATCTTCAGGGCCTGTAGAACTGGCTGCGGATTGTTTATTTGATAAGTCAGTACCAAAGATCTCGTGTAGAGCCATTGGTACCACCCAAGGCTCTACATTACGATGGGAATCTAATGCTTCAGGGTGGCGTACAGGAATTGTCTATGAATTTGAATTAAAGGAACAATATCAACTTATTCCTGAAGTAAAAATTACCTTAGAGCAATGTTTATCTTCCGAGTGTGAAGAAATTGAACTTAGTATTGATACTTCTGCAATTGTTGGTAAAACACCAATAGATAATCCAACAAGCAATAATAATCGTCCTAGCATTAATGCCGATTCTGATCCCGCTGATATCGTAAGAAATCGATGGGATATGAATTGTGTTGGTGAAGGTAGTTCAATGTTTGCGGTGTCCCCTATGGCGCCCGGCGATATCGATTTCATAAAACCTTTGGGTGATCTTGCTGGAGTGCACATAACACCTATTAGCCACCAATATTATTATCCTAAGGAAAACTTGGTTGCGGATATTGTCTCACCCGTTGATGGAAATATTATTTGGCTAACGAATAGAGGTACTGCAAATGCTGGGAATACTTTTGGAGGGGCCTCAGGCCAAAGTCACGAAATGCAATATGTTATTGAACATTCGTGTGATTTTTATGTGGTAATAGATCACGTGACAGATCCCCCTGAAAAAATTAAAAACGTTGTAGGTGATAATTGGGATACAAGAGTACGAATACCCGTCAAAACTGGTGAATTACTCGGAAGACATTATGATGGATTCAAAGTTGATGTTGGGGTGATTGATCTAACTCGTAGTGTAGTTACAGGGTTGGTTAATCCAAAAGCATATTATGGTGGTTCAGATGGTCAAGCTGGGGAACCGTTTAAACTTTTTGAAAGAGATTCTTTTGAATATTATGACGAACCATTGCGTTCTGCAATGGAAGATAAAAGCCTTCGAACTATATCACCACGAGGTGGTTTTTTTGGTTATGACATCGAAGGCACGTTACAAGGCAATTGGTATGTAGAAGGAACCTCATATGCTGGTACAGAGGGCAAAAACGATAGTTTTGGTGCTTATTACAAAACTCATGCAGCGCTAGTACCAGATAATTTAGATCCATCTCAACTAAGAGTTTCCATTGGTGATGATTTTAGAGATAAAGAAATGGGAGTAAATTATGGGGTTACACTTCCTGCACCTTCATTCGATTCGGTTACCACAGAGTCTGGCATCGTAATGTATGAATTACGAGAACTCACTCCTTGTGATGGAAGTGGTCACACTGCCAAAGGAAGATCTAAATCGATTGTATGCAATAAAGATTTTGCAAGGGGGACAGCGTTATTACAATTAATCGATGCGGGAACGATGAAGTTAGAAGTGTTTTTCGACACACCTATTTCTTCTGATCTAGCCTTTACTAATAAAGCACGTATCTATAATAGGTAACAGTGTTGATGTGGATGCTCTGTTCGATACTAAGAGCGAAAATCCAACTTGATGGTGCCGAAGGTGAGAGTCGAACTCACACGTCCTAGGGACAAAGGTTTTTGAGACCTTCGCGTCTGCCATTCCGCCACTTCGGCAAATTGATGCATATTTGAATTAGTTAAAAAACTATTGGGTGACCTTTCAGGGTATGAATATAACCTATCGCTAGAGTATGTGCCATTAAAATGATCAAAGATATTGAGTCAAATATATAAGTATAAAATTAAACGTATAGTGCAAAGTGACCTAAAACTTATAATTAGGAACCCATCAAATTTTCAACTCATCGTGCATTTTTAATAATAGTTTACCAACTTGAAGGTTCGTTTTGGAATCCCCCAGATCACATTCTGCGGCTCTATCTGGGCCATGGTAATCGCTTCCTCCAGTCGCTAATAGAGTGTGATTGTCACAAAGTTGCTGGAATCGAGTCCTTTCTTCAGTTGAATAATGTCCGTAATATGTTTCCATACCTTTGAGTCCGGACGATACTAAGCTTGGCAATATTTCATCCAGATTGTTCACTTCTCTGGGGTGTGCCAATACAGGTATACCGGAATGCTGCACTATTAACTCAATCGCGGTTTCTGGATCCATTTTTCGTCTTTCCGTGTACGCTGGGCCATTCCTGCCTAGCAGTTCATCGAAAGCAGCTTTTATTGAGGCGACTTGACCTGTTTCAGCTAATATTTCGGCAATGTGAGGTCTGCCTACAGAACCTGACCCTGCTACTTTTAACACTTCCTCCCAGGTTATCTTGTATCCAAGTCTAATTAATTTATTGACCATAGATTTTGCCCGATATAACCTATCTTCTCTAAATGATTCGAGGGTTTTCTGAAGATCCTCAGATTCCATATCAATAAAATATCCTAGTATATGGATTTCTCCGTTTTTAGTGTCTGTAGAAAGTTCAACACCAGGTATCAAAATCAAATCATTATATTTACCGGCTGTTGTAATCGCCTCTGCCAACCCGTCTGTAGAATCATGGTCCGTAAGTGACATAATTCTAATTCCAGCTTCAAAAGCCTTGTCGACCAGCTCCGTGGGTGTTAGCAATCCGTCTGAAACAGTGCTATGTAAATGTAGATCTGATTTCATTAAATAATTATTTTGCGTATTCTATTGCCCGGGTTTCTCTGATTACAACGACTTTAATTTGCCCTGGATATTCCATGGATTCTTTAATTTTCTTAGTCACGTCTCGGGCCATCCTCATTGCCGTTACATCGTCGATTTCATCAGGTTTTACCATAACCCTCATTTCTCTTCCGGCTTGAAGAGCGAATGCTTTTTCGACCCCATCAAACTCTGTAGCTATTTCTTCTAAAGCTTCTATTCTTTTAACGTAAGCTTCCGCACTTTCTCTTCTCGCTCCAGGTCTTGCTCCACTGATCGCGTCAGCGGCGGCGACAACGAAAGCATCTATACTTTTCCAACCTTCTTCCCCATGATGATCTCCAACAGCTCTTACCACACGCTCGTTGATTTTATACCTGGATAGTAGTTCTGCCCCTACTTGTGCGTGAGGGCCTTCTACTTCATGAGTCAACGCTTTTCCGATATCATGAAGAAATGCTGCTCTTCTAACCACGTCTTGATTCACACCTAATTCTGATGCAATTGACGCAGCTATATGCGCGGTTTCTATACAATGTTGAAGAACGTTTTGCCCGTAACTATAGCGGAACTTTAGTCTACCCATTGTTTTTACGATCTCAGGGTGCAAGCCTTGAATTTTTACTTCATAGCAAGCTTCCTCGCCTGCTTTCGTAGTTACTTCTTCTAGCTCTTCCCTCGATTTTTCTACTAATTCCTCTATTCTAGCTGGTTGTATTCTTCCATCTTGAACAAGACTGGAAACTGTACGCCTTGCGATTTCTCTTCTTATTGGATCAAAGGCTGATACAGTTACAACTTCTGGGGTATCATCAACTATCAAATTAACACCTGTGGCATTTTCTATAGCTCGTATATTTCGCCCTTCTTTTCCAATCAGTCTTCCCTTCATCTCTTCATTTGGTAAAGCTACTGAACTAGTTGTTAATTCCGAAACTACCTCGCTTGCATATCGTTGGAGCGATTGTGCCATTATCTTATAGGCTAATTCTTTTGATTCAGCTTGAATCGATTCTTCTGATTCCCGAACCTTCCGTGATGCTTCCACAGATATTTCTTTTTCAAGTTCATTCATTAGCCGCTCTTGGGCCTCCCCAAGAGTTAGTTGAGCTACTTTCTCAAGCGCCACGAACTCTTCTTGTTTTAGTTCATCAAGTTCTGATTCTTTATTTTCTATTCTCTCTTCGATTTTTGCTAATTTTCGCTCTCGTTTCTCGATACTTTCCAGCCTTTTTGTAATTTGATCTTGCTTCTTTGTAGCTTTGTTTTCGGATCGTTTAAGTTCGGTTCTTCTATCGCGAGTTTGTTTTTCTGCACGATTTCTAAGCTGCTTTCCCTCATGTTTTGCGCTTCTAATGATTTCTCTGGATTCGTTTTCGAGCTTTGCGATTTTGACTCTTTTACCTTTCTCAATTGAATTAAGTTTTTTTACATTTAAATAAGTTTTAATGCCAGCTCCTATCAGTAAACTTGAGATTGCTGTTAGCGATATAGCTATCGTTAGTAATATTGGATCTATCGTCATTTTTATTGCCTTTCTTCATTTTTTAATGCAAAAGGGGCCACGAAGTAACCCTCGTAGCCCCTTTTAATTAACCCTTAAGTGGTAATTAAGTTTCTAGTTCATCGTCCTTATCGATTTTCACTGATCCGGTATCCTGGTCAGATATTTCTTCGGGTTCCATCGCGTTTCTGATTTTTTCTTCTATCGCCTGAGCAATAGCCTTGTTTTCCTGCAAGAATATTTTAGCGTTTTCACGCCCTTGGCCTAGCCGATCATCCTCATAAGAGAAGAATGCTCCAGCTTTCTTTACGATGTTCATTTGAACACCTAAATCTATGATATCGCCTTCTTTGCTAATACCTTGACTAAACACGATGTCAAATTCTGCAACACGGAAAGGTGGCGCAGTCTTGTTTTTCACAACACGCGCTCTTACTTTTATGGCAACGCTTTCCGTGCCTTTTTTAATGGTTTCGATCCTTCTGAGATCTATTCTGACTGACGAATAAAATTTAAGCGCCCTTCCGCCTGGTGTCACCTCTGGGCTACCAAAGAGGACTCCCACCTTTTCTCGGATTTGGTTTATAAATATTACCGCAGTTTTAGATTTGTGAGTGGTTCCGGTTAATTTTCTCAATGCTTGCGACATCAGTCGTGCTTGTAGACCTATGTGTGTATCTCCCATGCTGCCTTCAATCTCGGCTCTAGGTACTAGAGCAGCAACACTATCTATGACGATGGCATCCACAGCAGCGCTCCTCACCAGCGCTTCTGTTATATCTAATGCCTGTTCAGCATCGTCTGGCTGAGATATCAATAATTCATCTATGTTTACTCCGCAAGCTGCCGAGTATGTTGGGTCTAAGGCATGTTCAGCATCTATATAAGCTACTGTGCCATTTTGCTTTTGGGCTTCTCCAATGATGTGCTGGGCAAGTGTGGATTTCCCAGAAGATTCCGTACCATATATCTCGGTGATGCGTCCTTTAGGAATTCCTCCTATCCCTAGTGCCATATCTAGGGAAATTGATCCAGTAGGAATTGAGTCCAAACTGAAACGCCCTGCGGATTCTCCGAATCGCATTAAAGAGCCCTTGCCGAAGTTTCGTTCGACTAGAGCAAGAGCCTGTTCCAGAGCCTTATCTTTTTCCGTTACCATCGATTTCCATCAAAAATTTAATTCAAAGTATATGTTTTTCACAATACCATGCTAACACCCTGCTAACAAGATTACGATGTCATAAACCGTATAGATTAACTGGAAGTTTATTTATTTTCCATGTTAATCTGTAAGCTATATAACCTCATAAAGGAGGGAAATTAAAATGACTGACTATGAAAATATTATGTATGAGAAGCAGCGTAAAGGCGTTTTGATTACTATGAATCGCCCTGAACAGATGAATGCATTGAGTGCTGGTTTACGCGCTGATATACATGCTGCATTTGATGAAGCCGACCAGGACCCAGAAGTTCGATATATTATATTTACTGGGGCAGGTAGAGCTTTCAGTGCCGGGGCTGACCTAAGTTTTGGGGCTGGTGGAGGGAATGCAGAAACCGTTTGGCCCTACGGACTTGAAGAAGGCCAATCAGTTGCCGCTTTTCTTGATCAATGGAGAACCCAGGACCGTGCTGGCATCAAGAGGTTACAGCATATGTGGGAGCTTAACACCCCTATCATTGGAGCAATAAATGGGTGGGCACTTGCTTGGGGTAGTTGGTATGCGTTGGTTACTCATATTACTATCGCCTCATCTGCTGCTGTTTTCGGGCAACCCGAAATTCGGCATATTTCCAATACTAACTTTTTGTGGACTCTGTTAGCTGGCTATAAGAACGCACTGAGGTATGGATTAACAGGCGATCATATAGATGCAGACGAAGCACTGAGGATCGGGTTAGTCAATAAAATAGTTGAACCTGGTGATTTACTTGAAGAATGTTTTTCTATCGGAGAGAGGATCGCACTTGTTAGCCCCGAGACGGTGAAAATCAATCTACATGTAGCAACTATGGGTCTGTACATGATGGGTCTTCATAATGCTTGGAATTTGAATGCTGAACTTTCAGCGTTAGCACATACGTCTCAAAGGGAAGATTTCAAGAAACATATGGAAGATGCAGCGAAAGAAGGGGGCCTTCGATCTTATCTCCAGGAAAGAGATGGCCCTTTTCAACCAGAGCCTTTCGGGCCTAGAAGTAAAAAGCAGAATTGAGCTTAGTGATTCGAAAGAGTCCACAGTTCGAGTTATGGATAACCTTTTGAACAATGTCTTGAGTTTAAGGTAATTTATGAATATACAAGAACCAGTATCCGAAGATCTGTTTTCTGATGCGTGGACGAATTCTTCAACGTTAAAAGAGGATGATTTGCTTCGTCAGCGTGTAGAAGAAGTGTTTAAATCCAAGTATCTCCGAGCAGTTCTTTCTGCGAGGAATGAGCAAGAGGAATCCAGAGCTTGGTATGGTTTCTACTACTGGCTTACGGTACCTACAACCTCAAGAAAGCCTTTTCAAATTCCTGAGAATGTGGCAGATAAAATCATAGAGTCTTTACGTTTCTCACTAATTAATTCAGCTAGTAAGGGGAAAAATAGTGTCACATAAATTAGGTTTGATACCCGTAATGTTGGTAATGGCTGTATTTTCAATTGTATTTTTTGGATGTGAGTCAGCCGATAAGGGAATTGAAAGTTCTGGCCAAGCGACCAAAGCTACTGAGGAATTGGCTTCGTCCTCTAACAAGACAGAAAACACCCAGAATAACCAGGTGGAATCAAACGAAACCAGGAGCGCTTCTACCGCGAGCGCTTCTAAACCGGAGCCCGCTACGGAGCCCGCTACGGAGCCCGCTACGGAGCCCGCAGACAAAAAAGGAACTGATGAACTTACAGATGATGAATGTGAAAATGCGACGGGTGATTTAGTCGGGCCTTGCACAGACAAATATACAGAAATGATCTCGACAAACCCTTCAATCTGCGTAGATGCTACGGGTATGTTGGCATACATGTGTAACCAGCCGCAGCCCTCATCTGCAGCAGACCAAAAAATGAGCCACGTTGATCCCTGTGCGTCTGTAGAGGAAGCTTATAAATTGAGGTGCCAGGAATCTGTGAGAAGCAACTCTAATAATAAAATTTCTAAAGAAATATTAGATAGCTATGGTGAAAGGGAAGAAACATATTATGCAGGAAGCTACGACCCAGATAATTTACCAAAGATTGCCTCATATAATTTTAGTGAGTTAGATAAATATTCAAGAATGTCGAAAATTAGATCGGGGGTAGGCCATGATTTTTCGGCCCATACTTCTGAGTATGACCCAGATGGACTTAACTGCAAAAGTATGAAACATTATTTTCTTCCCGCGGGAGCCCCCAAAACCAATTATTTATATGGCGTTACTCCGCATGCTTTCCCATGGATGTCGATAAAATTTTTCGCTCCTGCAAATGGCATTATTCAAGACGTAACGCGGATTGAGAATAAATATGGACC
>JAPYRO010000031.1 GCA_029941095.1 Dehalococcoidia bacterium | reverse complement strand
ATTTTTTGTTGCTGATCCATATCTCTTATCGCAACTTGCTCTAACTCTCCAAGGTCATTCGCTGCCATAATCACCTCTTCTGGTTCATGAGAATGTAGGTGTACTCTTAATATATTTTCTCCCTCCACAAATGATTCAGAGTCTCCGAACCGTTCCATTTGTTTTCTGATTATTTTAGTTGAATAAGTCGGATCAACTAAAACAAATTCAGTACAAAATCCCCAGTGATCCTCATCGGAATTTGATAGCCAATTTGGGTCTATTGATATAGGAGCTATACTTTGGGTAGGAGGGCCTAAATCTATTCCCATATGGTGATTGGCTGCCGCTCGCAGTATCAGAGCAAGGCCTTTCCCTCCTGAGTCAACAACTCCAGCTTTTTTTAATATATCCAATTGATCTGGTGTTCTTTCAACGGCCTCTTCGGCACCTTTTGCTGCAGCCATTAACTGGTCGGAAAAAGATTTGGTTGAAACCAATTTGGATGCTTCTCCGGCGACCCGAGCAACGGTTATCATTGTTCCTTCTACAGGATTATTCATTGCTTTTCTTGCCGACTGCGCTGCCATAGTAAGTGCATTTGGTAAATTCGACGAGTCTAAGAACTCTTTTTTTTCTAGAGCTTGCGCGAGGCCGCTTAAATATTGTGACAAAATCACACCGCTGTTACCTCTAGCCCCCAGTAGGGCTCCATATGCTATAGACTTAGTTACTTTCTCAATACTTTCATTGAGAGTTTTCTCAGATTCTCTTAACGCTGTTTTTAGAGTCAAAACCATGTTTGTTCCTGTGTCACCATCTGGAACAGGAAAGACATTCAATGAATTTATGAATTCAGCATTTTTTTCTAACCAACTAGTAGCAGCCTGCAGAAGTTGAAAGAAATCCTTCCCGTTATAAATCTCTTTTGTTTTTTTCTTCTTATCTGACAATTATCTGCTTTCCAGATACAGTTGCTTGTATCTCATAAGAATTCATTGTGTTCGGCTGACAAATACAGTAATATATTCCATACGGATTTTATATACCGTTCTTATACAGTCGTCAAATTTGTTTTCAGGATAAGATAATGTCTAGATGTGATATATGTGGTCGAGGGCCTATGTTTGGCAAGACAGTGAGCCATTCGCACCATAAAACTAATCGAAGGTGGAACGTAAACGTTCAGAAAGTTTTTGTGGATTCTCCTTCCGGAGGTAGAAAGCAAATTCAAATGTGTACTAGATGTCTTCGTACTCAATCTAAGACAACAGTTTAATACTGAAATCGACCTAATTTCTTAAATTTTACCTATTTACAGCCTTTTATTATAAATAAAGGCTTTATCTAGTGGTATTAGGTTGAGCTAATATCTACTAAATGTTAAAATTCAGATAGTTTATTGATATAGACTTTTGCTCGATTTATATGTTTATAGAAAACAATTTTTTGTGTAAAAGTCTCACTTTCATCGATTGGTAATCAGAACTGTTTAGGATGTGTCTATGGTTGAGCGTTCGGTAGGCCTAGAGCAAGAGATGAGGTCAGCGTACCTGGATTACGCGATGAGCGTGATCGTCTCGAGAGCTTTGCCCGATGTACGAGATGGTTTGAAACCGGTGCAAAGAAGAGTCCTCTATTCAATGTATGATCAGGGCATGCGTGCTAACGCGCAGTACCGGAAAAGTGCGACTGTCGTAGGGAATGTTCTAGCTAAGTATCATCCTCACGGTGATTCACCAGTGTACGAAGCGATGGTTCGTTTAGCTCAAACATTTTCACTTCGATATCCACTTGTAGATGGGCAAGGTAACTTTGGGTCTGTTGATAATGACCCCCCGGCAGCGATGAGGTATACCGAAGCTAAACTTACATCCATCGCTGAAGAGATGTTAGTTGATATCGATAGAGAGACCGTAGATTTCACTGATAATTTTGACGGGTCAGAAAAAGAACCAGTTGTACTGCCGACACAGCTTCCTAACATGCTTTTAAATGGAGCTTCTGGCATAGCTGTTGGAATGGCAACTAATATAGCACCGCATAACTTGAGAGAAGTATGCGATGCGATTTTATTTGCTTTGAGCCGCTGGCAACAGACTGATCTGGGTGGAGACTTTGAAGCTACCCTTGAAGAATTACTAGATCATATAAAAGGGCCTGATTTTCCGACAGCCGGAATTATCCGAGGAGTTTCTGGTATAAAACAGGCCTATGCAACAGGGCAAGGCAAAGTTGTTATGGAAGCGAAAGCTTCTATAGAAGATGCAGATAAAGGAAGAAGAAAACAGATCATTATTAATGAGTTACCTTACCAAGTTAATAAAGCAACTCTAGTAGAAAAAATCGCTGACCTTGTTCGTTCTAAAAGAATTGATGGAATTGCAGAAATACGTGATGAATCCGATAGAGATGGACTAAGAGTTAGTATAGATTTACAGCGTAATGCTCAGCCAGAAGTGGTGCTCAATAATTTATATGAACATACTTCTATGAGAACCGCATTCCATATAAATACTTTGGCGCTAGTTAATGGTTCTCCCCAAATTTTATCTCTTAAGCAAATCATTTTCCATTACATAAAATTTAGAAGAGAGATAATAACAAATAGGACTCGTTTCGAGCTACGACGAGCTCAGGATCGAGCGCATGTTCTTGAGGGTTTGAGGACAGCATTAGATAATTTAGATCCCGTTATAGCTGTTATTAGAAATGCTGAAAGCGCTGATGCCGCACGCATAACCCTAATAGAACGTTGGACATTATCCCAAAGACAGGCTCAAGCAATATTGGATATGCAACTTCGGAGGCTTGCCGCTTTGGAGTCCCAGGCAATTATCGACGAACTTGAAGATTTAAGAGAAAGAATTGCTGAACTAGAGGGCATACTTGGAGACCCAGTTCTTATTACTAATACTGTAATAGAAGAAGTGACACATATTAGAGAAAAATACGGTGATAAAAGACGAACTAAAATCATCACAGCAGAATTCCAAAAGATGCGGCATGAAGATCTTATACCGCATCAAGAAGTGGTTGTAACACTTAGTAATCGAGGTTACATAAAGCGTGTTGCTTCAGAGACATATCGAATCCAACGCCGTGGTGGTCGTGGCATAACGGGAATGGTTACAAGGGAAGAGGACGCCGTACGTCATTTACTCGTTGCCGACACGCACGATACTTTATTATTTTTTACTAATAGAGGCCGTGTTACTACTTTAAGATGCTTTGAATTACCTGGTGAAGTTAGTCGGACAGCTAGAGGATTGCCTGTTACTAATCTGGTTCCTTTGGATACAACGGAATCTGTTACAACAATTATGGCTGCCTCTGATCTATCCGAAGCAGATTACCTGGTTTTTGTTACACGAAAAGGAGAGATCAAGAGATCCCCGTTAAAGCATTTTATTTCAGTGCGCAGTACCGGTAAAAAAGCAATGGATTTAGAACCCGATGATGATTTAGTATCCGTAATTATGGCTAAAGCTGATGATGAAGTTGTACTGGTAACCGAGCGAGGTAAATCTTTAAGATTCTCGTCTGATGTATTAAAACCTAGATCTGCAACGGCGGGTGGAGTTAGAGGGATCAGGTTAGCAGCTGACGATAATGTTATAGGAGTTGTCACCTTAGCTGACCCCGAGCGATTTGTTTTTGTGATATCCAAAAAAGGCTACGGGAAGATGAGCAAACCCGAGCTTTACATGCCCCATGGCCGAGGTACTAATGGGCAGAAGACCTTTAATACCTCTCTTAGCCGAACAGGTTTATTAAATGGTCTTGCTATGGTTACTCGAGACCAAGAGGTAATTCTTGTTTCGAGAAAAGGAATCGTTATTAGGACGACTTTGAAGCAAGTGCCCGTTCAAGGAAAAGTTACGGGAGGCGTAAGGGTGATGCGCCTTGACTCCGATGATGAAGTCGCCGCTATTGCCCCGTTTGAAGATTCAGAAAAGCTTGAGCCAGAACAAGATCCTCCGAAGAAAAAAAAGAAATGATCGTACTATTTGCTATTAACCTTTAGCTTTGAGTGCCTTTAGCAATTTTTCCGATTTGAAAGGGGTTTCTGTTAGTCTTACTCCTGTTATGTTGTATATAGCGTTGCCGATTGCACCTACAGGCGTAACTAAAGGTATTTCTCCTACCCCCCTTGCTCCGTGAGGGCCATTGGGGTTAGGTGTAGACACTATAACGGTTTCTATTGAGGGGACATCCATAGAAGTGGGCATCTTATAATCTAAGAAATTCGGATTCTCTATGATTCCTGTTTTTTGATCTATATCGTAGACTTCCCATAAAGCCCAACCTATGCCTTGTGCAGCCCCTCCTTGCATCTGCCCTTCCACCGCAAGCGGGTTTATAGCGTTTCCAGGATCTTGGAATATAGTAAATCTTTTTATTTCTGACCTTCCTGTCATCTTGTCTACTTCTACTTCTGCGATCGATGCTGCAGCTGTTGGGGCTCCTGGGAGTCCAGTACTGAGACCTATACCTCTTATAGGTTCGGTCAAACTTTTACACACCTCAGATAGTTCAATAAAATTATCTTGATTATCTCTTGCTGAAAATTGTTGATTAGAATATTCCACATAGGTTGGATCGATCCTGAGCAGCCCCCCTGCTACAGTTCGAAGTTTATCCAGGGTATCTCTTGCAGCTAGTATGACTGCAGTACCGGTGGCTAAGGTGGTTCTGCTTCCAAACGATCCGTCAGTGTGTCCAATAGAATCAGTGTCACCGATACCAACCTTGACCTGATCTAATTCTATTTGTAATTCTTCGGCAGCGAATTGCGCCATGGTGGTTCTCGTTCCAGTAAGGTCTACAGAACCAGTTAGAACAGTAAAAGTTGCATCTTGATTAGCGTATATTTCAGCATTTGAAGTAAGAGTGGCACCGCCCCAATACGCGGCAGCAAAACCCCTTCCCCTAGATTTTGGCAGAGGGTCTGTCCATGCAGGGTGGGTTTTCGCTGCTTTTAAGATTTTCTTTAGTCCCCAGACTGGCATGGATAATCCGTTAGGTAAGGGATCTCCTTCTTCGGTGATATTTTTAATTCTAAACTCAATTGGATCCATACCAACCATTTCAGCGATTTCGTCAATTATGACCTCGGTAGGATAATTTCCTATTGGGCCACTAGGCGCGCGGTATGCCATTGCAACGGGCTTGTTTGTTACCACGTCATATGCATCTATATATAAGTCACTAAATTTATAATGCGATGATCCTGTCATTGCAGCAGTAGCTGAATGAGTAAACCCAGTCATGGCACCTGTATCTAATAAATATTCTCCTTGGAATGCGGTTAAAGTTCCGTCTTGGTTTGCTCCGATTTTAAGATTAATTACGTGTGCGCAAGTTGGACCTGTGGATCGGAATACCTCTTCTCTTGAGAGAACTAATTTTACTGCTGAATTTGCTTTTATGGCTAGTAAAGCTGTAATAAATTCGATTCCTAAGCCTGCTTTACCTCCAAATCCTCCACCAATTTCCAAAGGTACGACGGTAATGGCTTCTTTTTCTCTGCCCAAGATTGTCGCAAGAGTGTCTCTAAGATTGAAATTTATTTGGCTAGAGGTGTGTACGGTTAGATGGTCATCAACTACTTCTACGGTACATGCTTGGGGCTCTATATACCCTTGATGAACGGTTCCCCCTTCGAAACGGCGTTCTACGATTAGGTCGGAATTCTTGAAGGCTTCTATGTGATCCCCTCTACTTAATTCTACTCTCCTAGCTATGTTACTTGGCTTGTCTGAAAGTGAGCCGGTGAATTCCCATGTGTAAAGGTCATCGTGAACAAGTGGAGAGCCTTCTTTTATAGCTTCTTCTACTTTTACTACTGGTTCAAAAACCTCATATTCAACATCTATGTTTTCTACGGCGCTCTCGGCTATTTCTAAACTAGTCGCTGCCACAGCTGCTATTGCTTGCCCGTGGTAGAATACCGTTTCCTCTGCAAGCTGCATCCTCCTTTGATCGCGGGGAGTCATTGTTATCTCTCCACCTACTACTTGATCGCTAAGTTCAATGGTAGGGAAATCCTTAGAAGTAACTATTGCAACTACACCTGGTATGTCCATTGCTTTTTCTACATTAATTTTGTTTATTTTGGCATTGGCATAGGGGCTTCTCTTGATTTTTGCGTGAAACGTTCCTGGCAAACTTAGATCGGCACCGTATTGAGCCGTACCCATGACTTTTTCGGCACCATCAACACGTTGTACACCTTTACCGACAATTCTAGTCGCCTTCGGGGAATCACCGTTGCTTGCCAATGTAAAATTCCTTTAATTTTAATACTTCTCAAATTCGATACTAAAATGGTACTATTTTCAGACATTAAATCCAATTAAAGTTTCAAGTTTTAGGTATTATAATTTAAATATTCGAATGAATTATTATTATTAGTTATACGCTATAGTTATATGTAAGGAATTATTAGAAGGTATATTGCTTATGTTATTTAAAGAGATTAAAGGTGGATCCTTAACTTCTCCTAAAGGCTTTATGGCAGGTTCTGTGAGTTCTGGGCTTAGAGATGAACCTAGCCCAGATTTAACGATACTTTCCGGCAGTGAAAAGACGATATCATCTGGAGTATTCACAAAGAACCAGATTGTGGCTCCTCCGGTTATCTTGAGCCAACGCCATCTGTCGTTGGATAGCCCGATAGCTATAGTCGTAAATAGTGTGATAGCTAATGCTGTTGTTGGTATGCAAGGAATGGAAGATGCTGAAAAAATGGCATCGATGACAGCCGAGCATTTAGGTATATCAAAGTCCCAGGTACTTGTTTGTAGTACAGGGGTCATTGGAGTCCCATTGCCAATGGATTTAATATCTAAAGGAATTGAAGCTATCGAATTAAAAGAAAAAGGTCATGAATTTGCCCGTGCAATACTGACCACTGATACAAGGACCAAGGAATTTGCCATCTCTGTTGATATATCAGGCTCAGAAATTATAATTTCAGGTACCGCAAAAGGGTCTGGTATGATTCACCCGGATATGGCTACGATGTTAGCATTTTTGACTACTGATGCGGACATTTCCCAAGAATGTTTAGACAGAATTTTACGCCAGGCCGTTGATGCTAGCTTCAATATGGTAACAATAGATGGGGATAGTTCTACCAATGATAGCGTTATTTTCTTAGCGAGTGGTGAATCGGAAATGGGTCAAATACAGGGTGGAGAAGAGGAAAAGATATTTCAAGAAGCAGTAAATTATGTTTGTATTCATCTTGCCAAAGAAATAGCAAGAGATGCTGAGGGAGCGACAAAACTAATCGAAGTGATAATTGATGGTGCAGCGAATCTGAACGAAGCTAGAATTGCAGCAAGAACAGTTGCTTCCTCCACTCTAATGAAAGCAGCTGTATATGGGAATGATCCTAATTGGGGCCGGGCGGTAGCCGCCCTTGGTAGAAGTGGTATAGCTTTTAATGAGCAAACGCTTTTTCTTTCAATGAATGGTATAGAGATGCTTAAACAAGGAACACCAGTAAAATTTTCTAAAGATGTTGCGGCTCAGAGTATGGATACTAATGAGGTCGAAATATATATTCAATTAAATAATGGAGATTATTCTGCAATGTCCTGGACAAGTGATCTTACAGAAGAGTATGTTCACATTAATAGCGCATATACAACATAGTTAGAAAGATGCCGAAAAAATAAATGGGTAATAGCATAGTTATTAAAATGGGTGGAGGTACTATCGGGGCGACTGATACAACATACCAAGATGTTGTCAGCTTGTCGAAATCAGAGATTTCTCCCGTGATAGTGCATGGTGGTGGATCCACAGTAACAGAATGGTTGAGTGATTTAGGGATTAAAACTAATTTTGTTAATGGATTAAGAATTACAGACGAAAATGTGTTAAAGGTAGTCACGGCAGTTTTAACCGGGCTGGTCAACAAAAATATTGTGGCATCTATTCAAAGGAGTGATGGTAGAGCTCTGGGAATATCTGGGATCGATGATGCGATGGTTATCGCAGAAATTCAGGACCCCGAGCTTGGCCAGGTT
Source organism: Dehalococcoidia bacterium (assembly GCA_029941095.1). Classification (GTDB taxonomy): domain Bacteria; phylum Chloroflexota; class Dehalococcoidia; order UBA6926; family UBA6926; genus UBA6926. The sequence continues at coordinate 1,715 of JAPYRO010000031.1, read as the reverse complement.
GGAATTATAAAACAGGTAGATCCTAATTTAATATTGGCAGCTATAGATAATGGAATGATTCCAGTGATTGCTCCAATATCGTTGACCCCTGGGCCCAAATTTTCGGTTGTAAACGTTAACGCTGATAGTGTTGCGGGTGCAATCGCCAGTTCACTTAAATCGGAAAAGGTTGTATTTTTAACTGATGTTCCTGGGATTATGGATGGCACAGGAAAAGTTATTCCGTTAATCTATGGAGATGAAGTTCCAGGCCTGATTGCAGAGAAAGTTATAGTTGGTGGGATGATTCCTAAAGTTGAGGCTTGTTTGAATGCTATTAAGCATACTGGATCGGCTCAAATCGTCGATGGGCGTGTAGAGCATTCTTTGATTTCTGCAGTAAAAGGTAATATAGACACAATAATAAAGAAACGGTAAACAAAAGGAGTTCAAATTAATGAATATTCTTGATGAATTTCAAGGAGGAGGCATCCCTAATTTTGGGGGAGCTCGCAAGTTCTTTTACGCTTTCGCAGTTTTGATTGCGTTATATGTTGGATTAAATATATATTCATCTATATATGTCGACTGGATTTGGTTTGAAAATCTTGGATTCCTATCTGTATTTATAACTATCATTCAAGCTAAAGCGATTTTGTTCGCTTTTGGGGCCGTAGGATTTCTTATCTTTTCTTTGGTTAACATATCGATCGCTAATAAGTTTTCTCCTAAAGGTGTATCACCTGAAGCAGCTTTAAATTTATCGTCGGAAACTATGTATCAAGTCCGAAGAGTATTACGGCTTGCCACCCTTTTAGGAATGGTTATTTTCAGCATAGTTTTTGGTGTGACCGCTTTAGGAGCGTGGGAAACAACTTTGCGGTTTACTAACTCTAACCTGTTCAACGTACTTGATCCACTATTTAATAGAGATGTATCGTTCTACATATTTAATTTGCCACTGTATAGGTTCTTGTATAGTTGGTCCATTGGCATGATCGCTGTAACTTCCCTGATAGCTGCCGGAATATACGCTGCAAATTTTGCTATTGGTGGGTTTCAATTAAGATTGACCGGACCCATTAGATCTCATTTATCTGCGTTGGCGGCCATTTTTTTGGTGGTATTGTCGTTTGGTTATTGGCTAAACTTACAAGAATTAGTTTTCTCTACCAGTTCTGCTTCCTACGGCGCAGGATATGCCGACGTTACAGTTAAAGCTCCTGCACTAAAATTGCTTATCGCTGTTACTCTTGGTGGCGCATTATTGATGCTAGCTAATGTTTATATAAAGCGTGGTTTGCTTCCGATCATTGTGGGCGGACTTTGGTTAATTGTTTTGGTTTTAGGTACTTTTGTTATTCCATCTGCTGTCCAAAGGTTTCAGGTTGATCCCAACGAATATGCCCTTGAAAAACTCTATATAGAGCGATCAATCGAAATGACTAGAAAAGGTTTTGCTATTGATTCTGACAGAGTTGCTGAAGAAGCTTTCTTTACCGAGGAAGGGGCCGTAATAGACCAAGAACTCTTACGGGATAATAAGGCAACTATTGATAATATACGGTTATGGGATGATCGACCCCTGAGAGATGTGTATAACCAAATCCAGTTTTTCCGACTACAGTACTCTTTTTTGGATATCGATATTGATCGATATATGATTGATGGAGATTATCGGCAAGTCATGGTCGGGACTAGGGAACTTGTTCAAGAACAACTCCCAGAAACTGCCC
>JAPYRO010000030.1 GCA_029941095.1 Dehalococcoidia bacterium | reverse complement strand
TGCTCGGACTGCACCGGATTAGGCTATAAGCTTGAAATAGAGCCTGAGCTAGTCATACCCGATACAAATCTTAGTCTCCAAGAAGGAGCGATATTACCTTGGAAACGTTCTGGGACTATGGCTCCTTGGTACTCTTCGATATTGAGAGCAGCTTCGACTGCTTTTGATATCGATATAAAAACACCGCTATCAGAATTTAATGATGCCCAGAAGGGCTGGCTTCTTTATGGGCAAGGACTTGTGCGCGAGAATACTAAACTCGAAGTTAGGCATAGGACTCGTCGAGGCAGAGAAATTAAGTTCGATACTAATTTTGAAGGAGTGATACCCAATCTAACACGCCGGCATAGAGAAACAACCTCAGATCATCAGCGTAAAGAGATAGAGCGATTCATGGCTAAGAAGCCTTGTTTGTCTTGCGAAGGCAAACGTCTAAGTCCTGGAGCACTCGCTGTAACAATAGCGGAGAATAACATTAATGAAATAACCGCCCTTTCTATAGACTCCGCCAAATTTTGGGTGGATGAACTACAGACAAAGGATGGCTTTTTGTCTAAACGGGAAGCCTTGATTGCCGCCCAAATTCTTAAAGAAATCTCCTCACGTTTACAATTTCTTACCAATGTTGGGCTCGAGTATTTAACATTAGATCGTACTGCATCAACTCTGTCTGGAGGGGAAGCACAGCGCATACGATTAGCTACTCAAATAGGCTCAGGGCTTGTGGGGGTATTATATATATGTGATGAGCCTTCTATTGGATTGCATCCCGTAGATAACTCTCGACTCATAGAAACTTTGAAAACCCTACGTGATTTAGGTAATACAGTAATTGTCGTGGAACATGACGAAGCTCTTATGAGGGCCGCAGATCATATCATTGATATTGGCCCTGGAGCTGGAGAACACGGAGGTAAACTCGTCGCTCAAGGGGGTATAGAGCACATAATGAAATCGAAAGATTCCATAACAGGTGCCTACCTTAGTGGCGCTAGAAGCATACCCACTCCATCTTCAAGACGTACCCCAAAAACTGGTTACGCGATCAGTATAAAAAATGCTCGGGAAAATAATCTAAAAAACCTTAATGTTGATATTCCCCTAGGACTTCTAACATGTGTGACAGGCGTGTCTGGATCTGGTAAGTCAAGTTTGGTATATGAAGTTTTACATAAGAGAATGGCACAGAAATTATATAATGCTAAAGAACTACCTGGCCTTTCTGATGGGCTTAATGGAATTGAGCATGTCGACAAAGTTATCAATATAGATCAGGCTCCTATTGGTCGGACCCCTAGATCCAATCCTGCTACATATACCGGTGCTTTTACCCCAATTAGAGAATTATTTGCGTCAGTTCAGGAATCAAGAATTAGAGGGTATAAATCGGGTCGTTTTTCTTTTAATGTCAAAGGTGGTAGATGTGAAACATGCCGAGGGGAAGGCTACCAAACTATAGAAATGCAATTCTTGCCGGACGTTACTGTACCTTGTGAAATTTGCTTGGGAGCTAGATATAATCGTGAGGCTCTAGAAATTAAGTTCAAAGACCTATCCATTGCTAATGTCTTGGATATGAGTGTTGACGAGGCTCTCCCAGTTTTTGAATCGATACCAAAAGTGTTCAATCGTTTGAAGACTATGGCAGATGTGGGGCTAGGGTATATGCGCCTTGGGCAGCCGGCTACAACCTTGTCAGGGGGCGAAGCTCAAAGAGTAAAATTGGCTACTGAGCTATCAAAAAGGGCTACAGGCAAGACGTTATATATTTTAGATGAACCGACAACTGGATTATCTTTTTCGGATGCACATGCTTTGTTGGATGTTTTACATAGGTTAGTGGATCGAGGTAATACAGTTGTTCTTATAGAGCACCATTTAGATTTGATAAAAAATGCTGATTGGATTATTGATCTAGGGCCCGGGCCGGGCGACAGGGGTGGTGAAATCGTTGCCGAAGGGCCTCCAGAGCATATTATGGAAATTGATAGTAGCTATACAGGCAAATATTTAAATAATGTTATAAAAAGCCAAGAAGATCCTAAAAGAAGTCAAAAGGTAGCACTAGCCGATAGAACAAAATCTTAAATTTAAGATTTCTTGAGACCGTTTCTTAGTATAGTAGGGGTTAGATGAGGTTTATTCGTGTCACAGAACGACGGTATTCTCCAGGCGCAAGAAATGGTGGGAGCTATAGACCTGGGTGCTCTACTTAACTTAACTATCAACCCGGTATTTGGGGATATATTCATTTTTATTGGAATAGCCCTATGCCTCATTGGGTATATCCTGTACAGATTTATGATTGCACTGACCGTGGCAGTGGCATCGGCAACGGCCTTTTTTATTTTCGGCCCAACTTTTGGATTGGAATCCGGCCCTTTGTGGATGGCTTCTGTGGGTGTCTTTTTATTGCTATTAATTGTAGGTTGGCTTCTTTATCACACAGCAGTTTTTATTATAGGCCTTGCTGCCGGTGCATCAGTTGGAGTTTGGTTTTGGTTATTGGGAGCCGGTGAATTTTCTTTGGTTCAAACAATTACAGATCTATCTATAAGAAGAAGTGATTTGTTTGCTTTGATAGCGACTGCTGCTGTTCCTGGTGTGGCAATAGGCGTTGTAGCTGTATCCTGGGAGCGTCGTTTAATTACACTAATAGCGGTCATATTAGGGGGGACATTTATTTCCTTTGGTATACGACATAGCCATATCGGAGATCCCATTTCTCAATGGGCTCCTATCTTAGCGGGCTTAACTATGGGGCTCGGCTTGTTCCTAAATGGGCGTAATAGAGAAAAAGAAAATGCCTCATGATCTGTTTAATAAAATCTAACCATGCATAGCTATGAGAGGGTACCACTTTTTATAGGAACATTGAATCCAGCTAAGAAAGAGAGACTTGCTGAATGTTTTTCTTCTTGGCGGTTCCATTTCGATTTTCCTGAGGCTATCAGCCAACACGATAGTCCAGAAGAGACAGGAGATACCCATAAATCTAACGCTGTGGAGAAAGCGGAGTATTGGTCTTCTCAAGCAAGCGGACACGCAGTGTCCAGCGATGGAGGTTTACAAATCCCAATATTGAACAATAATTGGGACAGTGTTTTTACTCATAGATTTGCAGGTCCTTATGCAAGTGATCAAGACCGGATAAATACTTTGCTTGAAATGATGTCCGATTATAATGGAGATGAGCGTTCTGCTTATTGGGAAGAGTCAGTTGCTCTAGGATATAAAGGGAGATTGATCAAGGAATGGTCCGTAAAGAGTAAATTGGGAAGAATAGCCTTGAAGCCATCTAAAATTAAAATTGATGGGTTTTGGGCAGCGAGTATTTGGGTATTTCCCGAGATTGGTAAATGTTATACCGAGCTAAACAAAAAAGAACTTCAAAGAATAGGGGATCCTTGGTTTAGTATTAAAAATGATATAAAACTTTGGATGGATAATGATGGATGGGATCATACTGTAATTAGATTACGGTAACGAAACCACCCCCTTTTTCTTCTCGATTAGTCCGTCTTTTACTAATCTATTGATCAGGTTCTCAAGCCATATTTTATCTGTATTAGGAGAATAATCTTGTTTGATGAGGATACCTAGTTGATCAATCTTGATAGAGTTAATACGACCGCGTAGTTCTTCTATGACTTTACCTCTGTAATATCGATTCGAGCCAGCAAAAGCAGGGTTTGTTTTTTGGGGTGATTTAGTATTTATCTTGTTAAGGTGGTTACTCGAAATAAATTTTATTGAGGCTGAACAATTTAATACTAATGGGCAAGATTCGCAGCGGGGCTTCTTGGCTGTGCAAACCATTGCACCTAAATCCATTAAAGCTTGATGCCAATCGGCGGTTTTTGTTTTTTCTGGTAGGTATTTTAGCGCAGTCTCCCAAGCTAGTTTATCGGTATCAAAAAGAGATCCTTGGTCGACCCTGCCGATGACACGTTTGATATTTATGTCTACTACTGGGACTCTTAAACGAAAAGCGAAATTAACTATCGCTGAAGCCGTGTAACGACCAATTCCGGGAAGCGAGACCAGTGTCTCAAGTAATTTTGGTATTTCCCCATTATGGTTTTGAACAATAATTTTAGCAGTTTTATGTAGGTTTACCGCTCGTTTGTTATATCCCATACCAGACCATTCTCTAATTATTTTACCCGTCGAAGCTTTTGCTAAAGAGTAAATATCAGGGAAACGATGAATAAAAGAATTGTACTTATCGATAACTCTACTAACTTGTGTTTGCTGGAGCATAATTTCTGAGACTAATATTTTGTAAGGATCGTCGGTTTCTCTCCAAGGCAACTGACGGCCATGGGTTTTGTACCACGAAAGTAGCTTTTTGTGTAGGTAAGTATAATTTTGTGTCGACATAATTAACGTTTATTATTTGAATTGTAAAATAGATGATCAATAGAATATTTTTAACAGTTTAATACATATGGGAATTCGTATAAATAGGTTGACGTCTGAATACAAGACTAAGTAGAATTACCGGGTTGGGGGATAATTGATCTTATTCTTCATGGAAGGAGATTTCAATGACAGGAACATTAAAAGGAAAAGCGGCTTTGGTAGGGGTTGGTTGGACTCCTGCTCGTAGAAAATGGCCGGATAAAACACAAAAAGGTATGCAGGCAGACGTTGCCGCGATGGCAATCAAGGATGCAGGATTGCGCCCAGAGGACATCGATGGTCTGGTTACAGAAGCTCCCGGTGGGGAAGATGCCAATAACTGGCCGGCTATAATGTCGGATTATTTAGGCATTAAGCCCACTATGGCGAGTGGAGTTAACAATATGGGCGCCACAGGGACTACAGGAATAGTTTTAGCTTCTACTTGGGTTTCAAGTGGACTTGCTGAAACAGTTCTACTCGTTTTTGGTGGTAACCAAGGGACTCAACCTAGAGTCGCACCTAGGCCTAATCCATTTGTGGATGCCTACGGACCAGTTGTTGCAGCGAATGGGTGGTACGGTCAGGTTGCAAAACGACATGCCTTTGAATATGGCACTACAGATGAACAGAGATTTAAAGTAGCAGCAGATCAAAGATTCAACGCACAAGTGACACCAGGATCTGCTTTTCTTGAGCAGCCCATTACAGTCCAAGACGTGGCTGATTCTCGATTAGTTGCAGATCCTCTTAGATTGCTCGAATGTGTTATGCCTTGCGCCGGAGGTGGGGCAATGATTGTCACAACACCGGAAAAAGCGAGAGCAATGAAAAACAAGCCTGTATATATGCTTGGAGCCGGTCACCATACAGATCATAATGATTTGACGTGGGCAGACCGTATTACGAGAACACCAGCTGTGGTTTCTGCTCCAAGAGCGTTCAATATGGCTGGGCTTAGTCCGAAGGACATGGATTTTGCTCAGATTTATGATTGCTATACCATAACTGTAATGGTCACTCTCGAAGACGCTGGGTTTATGCCTAAGGGAGAGTCAGGGCCTTGGTACCAAGAGACCGACACGACCTATAAAGGAGACTTCCCAGTTAATACTCATGGTGGCCAACTGTCTTATGGGCAGCAGGCGGGAAACACGGGTGGCTTCTCTCAGCCCATGGAAGCAACTCTCCAATTAATGGGGCGTGGTGGTGAAAGACAAGTTAAGGATGCAACAACAGGATTTGTTAATGGTTGAGGCGGCATATTGAGCAAGTTTTGCTCAATAATTCTTACCAATGATGAATCTTTGGCTAAATCTTAGAATATCAGATATTAAAGGAGTTTAATCATGGCAGAACAAAAAGCACCCCAGAAACCAGTCCCAATTCCTGACGCGGTTACCGCGCCTTTTTGGGAGGCTACTAAAGAAGGTAAATTGATGGTCCAGAGGGATATCGATAGCGGAAAGGTGTTCTTTTATCCAAGAGAGCGAAGCCCTTATACACTATCAGATCGTCTTGAGTGGGTTGAAGTTAGTGGTAAAGCACGGATATATAGTTTTATCGTTGTGAGGCAGCCGGGGAATCCAGCTTTCACTCCAGATGTTCCTTATATTTATGCGATAGTTCAATTGGATGAAGGTCCTCGGATGAACGGCAACGTCAATGGTATTGCCATTGAGGATGTTGAGATTGATATGCAATTAGAGGTCTATTTTGAGGAACGTGGAGATCAGATGATTCCACAGTGGAAACCTTTAGGAGCGCCGGATCCCAGTTAACTAGTGATAATAAGGTTATTAAAAAATTCTGCTGAGGTACAATCTCAGCAGAATTTTTTATATCTAATAAACTGCACAAGAAGCGAGATTTCTAATGGACAATGTGGAAATAATTAAAACTCTTATCAAACATGTTCGTCAATCTTTTCTTGAAGTGATGGAGAATGTAGACCAAGAAGTTGCAGATTGGCTTCCCCCAGGAGAAGCCCACCCAATTCGAATGAGCAACTTGCACTGTTTGTGGGCTGAAGATCGGTTTGTAAATGTTTTTCTCCAAGAGTCTCCAACAATTTGGAGTATTATTGGGCTTGAAGAAAAGACTGGGTTGATACCAGGAAGACTCCCGAGTGCCGAATGGGCACGTTCTACCCCCATTGATATCAATCAACTAAGAGAAGTGTATATGCCTGCTCTTTTTGAGAGAACTGATAAGTATTTAGATAATTTAAAAAGCGATGATTTAGACAAGCCTGTGAAATCTGATGTTACAGATTTAAACGGTCTAAAAGCTGGAGAAATATTAATTCGATTTGCACTTCATAATGCTAACCATATAGGAGAGATTGCATCTCAAAAAGGGACTCAAGGTCTTAAGGGCTACAGCTTTTAGGGGGACACAGATGGATAGCTTACATGTTGTGAAAACATTGATCGTAAGGATGCACGAATCCTTTTTGGATGTAATGGAAAATGTAGACCAAGAAGTTGCTGATTGGCTGCCACCGGGAGAAGCTCATCCGATACGAACAAGTGCTGCTCATATTCTGTGGGTAGAGGACGCCTTCGTTAACGCGGTGATAAGGGAATCGACCACGCTATGGGCTGACTTAGGATTGCAAGAGAAAACGGGGATTCGCCCAGGCCCTATTCCCAATTTGGAGTGGGCGCGGACCACTAATATCGATATCAAAGAATTAAAAAATTTATATGTTAATGAGCTTTTTGATAATACGGAGTCATATATAGAGAATTTGGACTCAAAAGACTTAAATCGAGAAATTGATATTGAAGGGAAAGGCCGTGCTCTCAAGCGTGTTCTTATTGGAACCCGAGTTTCGGACATATTGCTTACGCTTTCAATTCACAGCTCGAACCATATAGGTGAGATTGCTTCGCAAAAAGGTACCCAGGGTCTCCAAGGGTACAGTTTCTAGATAAATATTTGGAGATAAGTATGGATACTTATAACTAACATAATTCTTATAAAACTGTAGGAGCATACATGCCAAGGTTTATCCCAATTGACCCCATTCTTGAAAAAGGGTACAACGTACGCCTTTTGGCTGACGATTTTGAAGGCCTAATCAGTACCTGGACAGCAAGGAGTGAGAAATTTCGAAGTACAGCTGATAGCTCGCTTAACTGCCAATACGATGACGGTGAAAAAAATAAACTAGATTTATTTCGTTGTGGTAAACCTAATGCACCATTATATGTATTTGTGCATGGTGGGTATTGGCAAGGAGGAGATAAGGCATTTTATAGTTTCATTGCAGAGCCTTTTGTTAAATCTGGAATTGATGTCGCTATAATTGGCTACCAATTATGCCCTGAATCAAGTATGACAGGGATCATCAATCAAATTCGAACTGCATTAATATGGCTCTGGAAGAATTCTCGCGATTATGCTATTTCAAAGGATCGTATTAATATTTCTGGTCATTCCGCTGGTGGTCATATTACTGGCATGGTATTGGCTACAGATTGGCAACAAATCTCTTCGGATTTACCGAGAAATCTTGTCAAAACGGGTATCCCGATTAGCGGCCTATATCAACTAGAACCACTTAGAAAGACTACTATTACCGACGCCCTTGGTTTGGATGACGTTGAAAGTATGGCTCTAAGCCCACACTTTTTTGAACCCATCACCACAGCACCAATCCTGGTAATTCTTGGAGAAGCTGAAACACCAGAATTTCATTGGCAAACTGACCAGTTTGTTGAGAAGTGGAAACTAAACAAAGCTCCCCTTGAATATCATGCCGAGCCTGATGCGGATCACTTTGGTGTGGTAGAGAAATTAGCCAGCAAAGACTCTCAAATTTTTAATAAAGTAAAAAGATGGCTTTTGTAATTCATTGCATAGTAAAACCCACATAGGAAATATTGGATCAACTGGAACAAGATTGGAGCATAGAAATTGAATGCAGATGTGATCGTGATTGGTGCCGGCATAGTAGGTTGTTCGGCTGCTCTACATCTTGCTGAGGCAGGTATTTCTACTCTCGTATTGGAGAAGGGTGAAATTTCTGGAGAAGCCTCGGGGGTGAATATGGGCGGCCTTGGGGGAGCCGGCTGGGGGAATTCCCCGTCACTTCAAGAGCATCTGACCATGGGCAGTTTGAATGTTTTTAAAAAGCTGCAGAACGAGCTGGGGTACGATCTTGAGTTTCGCCAGTCGGGTTCGTTTACTGCGGTGCATAATGAGCGGCAATATACCTACGCTGAGCAACGCGTACTGGAAGCGCAAAACAACGGATTTAACCTTGAACTAATCAGTACATACGAGGCTAGAGCATTAGAGCCTGAATTGAGCCCAGATATACTGGGGTATGTATACAGTCATTATAGAGGGCAGGCTAATCCATTAAAAACTACTCGGGCGTTTGGACGAGCAGCGATTCAGGCGGGTGTGACAATAGAAACAGATACTGAAGTCATTGCTCTGACCTCTCTGAATAAGGTGTGGATAGTAGAGACTAATAAAGGTGTCCATGAGTCAGACACTATTATTATTGCGGCCGGAGCGTGGAGTAAAGCTCTTGGGAAAATGGTGGGAGCGGAAATCCCAATTGAACCTGTGGTTGGTCAGATGTGGGCCACGGAACCTGTTCCACCGAGAGTTTTTGGAACGATTGGCTCATTTGAATCCAGGTTCCACTGGAGTGAAGATTTGGCTGCTGGGGTGGGGTCTCTTCCAGAGTTAACTCATTCGGGTAGCCAACGAGTGACAAGGCACCTCTACGGAAGACAGAGGAAAAGCGGTGAAATCATATTCGGTGGAGACAGACGAGATGTGGGTTTTGATAAGACCATCGACGACTCTGGAATTGAGGTCAACAAGGGTCATGCCACAGAAATACTGCCCTTACTCACCGATCTTCCTATCGCGACTACTTGGTCGGGTCTGATGCCGTTCTCTATGGATGGACATCCGATAATTGGACGATTACCGCATAATGAAAATTTATTCGTCGCGACTGGGCTGGCATCCTCAGGCTTCGGACGAGGGCCGGGTGCAGGTATGTTAATTGCTAATTTTGTCGTGCAAGGCAACGCGCATCCTGCTCTAAAAGAGTCTGATCCGGCACGATTTACTGATTAATATGGTTGAGCAATGGAGTGATCCTAGTTGCTAGTGTAGATAACATGCTACCTATTTGTATTTTTGTATTCATATATTGAGGTGACAACACCCCCCATCTGTTAGGGCGGGTCGAAAACAATAGGTGGTTTTGAATATAACTCAATACGGCGTCTATGTAGAGCCATACTAGATAATTGTATCTAATAAACCTTAACAACTGGATAGTGGGAGGAAGAGGCTTTCCTTAGCAATAAGTTTTCGAGTAATTAATTACTCAGCAATGAATTTTTTACCCTTATCTTTTTTGAGCCGGGGCTCCCTCCGCTTCTTTTTCAAGAAAACGGGTCATGCCTCCAGGCACTCAAAAAT
>JAPYRO010000029.1 GCA_029941095.1 Dehalococcoidia bacterium | reverse complement strand
GTGTTGGTATCTTCAATTCGATTACCATGTAATATCGCCCCCTTGGTATATTTTTATCATTAAGAAACTATAAACAGTCGAAAGTTTTCACGCAAATACAATTATGTGATTTGGCTACACTTAATACTAACCTTCTATTACGTCGCCTTCAACGGTATCAACGCGAACACCTTTATCTTTAATCCATGAAATACCACGGTCAATCTCATCTTTATCACCGTTGAGCTCTAATATTACCCATCCTTGGTCTTCTACTACATTAGCCCGTCGAATGTTGGTGGTAATCTCAAATTCTCTACCTAAGGACCATATAAGCGGATCCTTGATCAAATCAGGCTCGAACGTGAACCTTACCTTAACGTTAGCCATCACTTCTCCTAACTATATATGTCAAATATCATAAGGCCTTCAGTGCATCTTCGAAAGCCGCAAAATCAGGATCTATTGTTATGGGGTTTACAATCGACTCCACCACCTCTTGTGTCTTTAGCCCATTCCCTGTTATATACGCTACCGCTAGTTCATCAGGTTTAATTGTTCCTTCCTTAGCCAAAGCTCTTAAAACTCCTATAGTCACTCCCCCTGCGGTCTCAGTGAATATTCCTTCGGTTTCTGCTAACATTTGCATAGACTCAAGGATAGTTTCATCCGGAACAGCATGAGCTGTCCCACCCGTTTCTTCTATAACATTTAATCCGTAATATCCATCTGCTGGGTTACCAATAGCCAGAGATTTGGCTATTGTTTGCGGGCGGATTGGGCGAATTTCTTTGGTTCCCTCATCATAAGCGGTAACAATAGGGGATGACCCAACTGCCTGCGCCATATGCATCTTAGTTTTCGGTTTATCTATTAGGCCGACCCTATGGAATTCGTTAAATCCTTTCCAAATTTTAGTAAACATAGACCCAGAAGCGGATGGAATAATAGCGTGGTCGGGTGTACGCCACCCTAATTGCTCTGCAACTTCATAGCCAAGTGTCTTAGATCCCTCAGAATAAAAAGGCCTTACGTGAATATTTACAAATGCCCATCTGTACTGGTCCGCTATTTCTGAGCAAAGACGATTCACATCATCATAGTTCCCTTTAACAGCAACGAGTGTAGGCCCATAAATAGCAGCTCCTATTACTTTACCGAGCTCTAGATCTGCGGGAATAAAAACAACCCCCTTCATACCGGCTTTAGCGGCATGAGCCGCGACTGATCCTGCTAGGTTGCCTGTCGAGGCACAAGCTATGGTGTCAAAACCAAAATCTCTAGCTGCGGTTGAGGCTACAGCAACCACTCTATCTTTAAAGGAAAAAGTTGGATTAACGCTATCGTTTTTCAGATAAAGATTGTTTAGACCCAGAAGTTTACCAAGTCGATCAGCTTTTACTAAAGGAGTAAACCCGGCATTAAGATCTACAGGATTCGATCCATCAACAGGTAAGAATTCTGCATACCGCCACATTGAATGGGGGCCAGCTTGAATAGATTCTCGCGTCACAGCTTTCTCTATTGCATCATAATCGTACTGGACTTCGACAGGGCCGAAGCAAAAATCACATACATTCATTGGAGAGAGCGGGTATTCTCTAGAACACTCTTTACATTTATGAACGGTTGTATTCGCCATTTACCACTTTCCTCAAACCATTTTATTAAAAACTCACATCAATATGCACTTATTGGGGATTCTACCAGAGGTATCGGTAGGTCACACGTGCATGGGTTTAATTTAATGAGTTATTGACATACCAAGAGGGCCTCCTATATTTGGAAGGCCCTCTTTTATTGTTTTTTCTATACAAAAACTATTTGTTTTGAAAGTTCGGTGCCCGCTTTTCAGCAAAGGCAAGAGGTCCTTCTTTAGAATCTTCAGAACCACCAACTTGCTTATTCACCCAATCGCTAAGTTGATAATGTTCATTAATCTGTAGGTTCCTCCAGTAGTTAGCTACCGCCTTAACTCCTTGAACCGCTATAGGTCCATTTTCATTAATCATCTTTGCGATTTCGATCGCCCGAGGTAGAAGATCATCAGGTTCAACTACTTCGTGGACCAATCCCATTCGAAGAGCAACATCTGGTGTAATCCTATCACCTGTGAGTCCTACGTACATTGCTTCACCAAAAGCAACTAAACGCGGCAATATATGCATTCCTGAGCCAGGCATAATACCTCTTTTTACTTCAAAAAGGCCCATATAGGCTTCGGTTGAAATAATTCTAATATCACAATCAATTGCTCGTTCAGTTCCGCCTCCAACTGCTAAACCGTTGATTGCCGCTATTATCGGCTTAGGAGATCTAGAAAAAGAGAACAACGATCCAATTGGGCCGCCTTGCTGGCCGCCTGTGATTCTGTAGAGTTCTTTTGCCCTCTCATCTCCATCAATTTCGCCTTTACTAAATTTTTCATTGACCTCAGCAATTTGAGTGTTCCTTCCACTCATCTCTCGAAGATCTGCTCCGGCAGAAAAAGCACGACCATTTCCGGTCACAATTCCAGTCCACATTTCTCGATCGTTATTGAAATCATGTAAAGCAACATTGAGTTCTTCGTTCATACTACCGCCCATAGCATTTAGAGCCTGAGGACGATTCATAGTAAAAACCGCGTAATGTTCTTCTTCGTTTTTTTCATAAAGTAAGTCAGTCATAATCCCCCCAAATTGTTTTATGTTAGAAGCCTTAGATTAGGTTGCAATTATGGTTCTGTCAAGGTGCACCCCATAAACTTCCATTATATATCATTGATCCTACATCCAACTATCTCAAACTTAATGTATTTTTGCTATAAACATTAATATTGTTAGTAAATTTACCGCGTATTATGGCTGTTACGGAAAAGACATTAATTAGATGATTGGTTAACTAATATTAAGGATTGTAGCCACCGCACATCAGAGGTATGATTCATGGGTTAGTTAAATTTTTGGGGGAGGATCTTATAACATGCGATTAACAATCTCAGGGATAAAAGCCGATGTTGGTTCTATTGGAGGACACACGAAACCTACAGTAGAAATGCTGGATAAAGTAAAAAACAATGTGGCTCAAGCTATTGCTAGTGGGCTGATTATAGATGGGTTCGTGTTTCACGTAGGAGATGATATTGCGATTGTCATGACCCATACAAAGGGAAAAGACAATGAATCAATCCATCAGTTTGCTTGGGATAGTTTCCTTGACGCCACAGCGATCGCTCAAGAATTTGGACTTTATGGGGCAGGGCAAGACCTTCTAGTAGACGCCCCCTCTGGAAATGTCAGGGGTGCTGGACCAGGAGTAGCAGAAATCGAATTCGAACACGATCCTCACAAAGGTAACGAAACAAGACCCGCTGAGTCTTTCAACGTATTCGCAGCAGATAAATGTGGCCCGGGTGCGTACAACCTACCTATGTTCCTAGGTTTTGCAGATCCGATGTATTGTGGGGGCTTAATGCTTCCCAAAATGATTAACGGTTTCAAATTCCGAGTTATTGACATGAATAATACAGATGGAGACAGCATACTAGAGCTGAATGCACCAGAGGATTATTATAAATTGACGGTTCTCTTGAGAGATAACGAGCGGTTTGGAATAGAGCGAATATCCTCACGCACCTATGAAGACCAGGACTCTGTTGCCATCTCAGCCCAGAGACTCCACAACATAGCTGGGACATACACAGGTAAAGATGATCCGATAGCAATAGTGCGAAATCAAGGTATTTTCCCAGCTCCTGAAGAGTTAGTGTCTCCTTTTGCCAAAGCACATTATATTGGTGGAGACGCACGAGGTTCTCATGTCATGCCTTTAATGCCCGTGCCGATGAATACTCCGGTTACCGGAATCTACTGCTTACCAATAGTCGAGTGTTTAGGTTTCTCCATAAGCGCAGAAGGCAAATTCTCAACTCATTACGTTGACTTTTTTGATAACCCTGCTTGGGACCTAACTAGACTAAAAGCCCAAGAAAAAGCAATGCATATGAGAGACCAGGGTTGGTCAGGACCTGCCATGTTACCCTACTCAGAATTGGAATATAGTGGTTTTAGAAACATTGTTGAGGGACTCGAGGCACAATTCGAAATTTCAGATTGATTCTGGAGGTGCACCGTAGAAAATCAACAAGTTAAACTTTTAATTGCAACCAATAACACCGGAAAACTGGAGGAGTTAAGCTCGCTTTTAAATGACTCTCGTATCCAAGTTACTAGCCCTTCGTTAGAAAATATCGATATCGAAGTGGAAGAAACTGGATCGACACTTAAAGAGAATGCTTCGTTAAAAGCTAAGGCATTTAACCGGATCTCAGGCCTGCCTTCTTTGTCAGATGATTCCGGCCTATTTGTAAATTATCTTGATGGAAGACCTGGAATACATAGCGCAAGGTACGCGGGTGTTAATGCATCAGACGAAGATCTTGTAAATAAATTACTAAATGAACTTGATGGGGTCTCTGAATCAAAAAGAACCGCTTACTTTGAATGTGTCGTTGCTATCGTAGACACTAGTGGCCAAGAATACTTTTTTGCAGGGAGATGTGAAGGAGAAATAGCAACACAAGCAAGCGGAGATAATGGGTTCGGATATGATCCAATATTCTTTGTCCCAAAATTTGATAGAACTATGGCTGAATTAACTAAACATGAAAAGAACGAAGTTAGCCACAGAAGCAAGGCGATGAAACACGCAATCAAGTTTATAAATACCATGGGTATCAATAGATAAAGCAAATAAGTTAATATAAAGACCAACAACCAAAGGAAATATAAATTGGCAACAAACAAAACAGGCTTGAGAGATCTTTTCGGAAGACTATTACAAGACGTCCGGATCTCAGTAACCGACCGATGCAACTTTAGATGTCCTTACTGCATGCCGGCAGAGATATTTGGGGAACGATATAAATTCCTACCACAAAGTGAAATACTTAGCTTTGAGGAAATCACCCGGATCGCGGAGGTTTTTGTAGGTCTTGGAGTTACAAAGATTCGTATAACCGGAGGCGAACCGCTATTAAGATCGAATTTACCAGATTTAATCGGGATGATGTCAAATATTACTGGGTTAGAAGATTTGTCTCTTACCACAAATGGATACTTATTACCTCAAATGGCTCATGAATTAAAAGAGGCCGGCCTTAATCGTGTAACGATAAGTTTGGATAGTTTGGACGATGACGTTTTTGGCGAAATGAACGGAAGAGGTTTTGGTGTAGCGAAGATTCTAGAAGCCATAGAGGTCGCTGAAAAAGAAGGTCTAACCCCAATCAAAATAAATACAGTCGTTAAAAAGGGAGTCAACGACCATACTCTTCTTGATTTAATCGAACATTTCAAAGGATCTAACCAAATACTAAGATTGATAGAATATATGGACGTTGGAACTCTAAACGGTTGGCAAATGGATGAGGTGCTACCATCAAAAACTATAGTCGAATCCATAAATGCAAAATACCCTATATCGCCCAAGAAGAAAACAAAAAATAGTGAAACAGCTGATCGGTACCAATATAACGATGGCACAGGTGAACTTGGTTTCATATCATCAGTATCAGAACCATTTTGTGCATCTTGTACCAGGGCAAGGGTATCCACAGATGGGAAATTGTTCACCTGCCTGTTTGCCTCAGATGGTATGGATTTGATGTCACTGGTTAGGGATAGTTCTATATCAGATGAAGACATAGAAAAAGCCATAATAGGTGTTTGGGAGAACCGTTCAGACCAATACTCTGAAGACAGGACATCACAAACAAACGAAAAGTCTCCATCGACTAGATCCAAGGTTGAGATGTACCAAATCGGTGGCTAACAGTATGGGAGTAGAGTGATGAGTAAAGAACTTAGTCATATGGACCCTCAAAATGGACCCAAAATGGTAGATGTTAGTGGCAAGAAGACTAGTAGCAGAGAAGCCATTGCAAGAGGCAAAATACGGGTGAATCAGAAAGCCTTGAATGCAATAATAGAATCACAAAATCCTAAAGGTGATGTACTTTCAACAGCCAAAATCGCTGGAATTATGTCCGCAAAACAAACTTCTTCCCTAATACCACTCTGTCACCCAATCAATTTATCATTTATTGATACCCAATTAACAATTAACAGTGCTGAAAACTATATTGAAATAGAATCAACTGTAAGAACTACAGAGAAAACAGGAGTTGAAATGGAGGCATTGACTGCGGTAAGTGTTGCCGCTCTAACCGTATACGATATGTGCAAAGCTTTAGACAAAACTATGGTTATTGATGAAATTAAACTTATCAAGAAAACTGGCGGTTCCAGCGGAAGCTACAACATAACAAATCCCAGCTAACTCAACTATGAATTGAGCATTTTAATAGCTTCTGTGGCTACCAAATCTGGATCTTCCATGTAAATGGCATGGCCTAGATTTTCATACACAGACAAATCACTCTTTGGCAATTGTTCTGAAAATGGAATGAGGTGACTCTCTAATATTGAATTATTGCCAGCAACCATGATGAAAACCGGAGTATCAATATCTGGTGCCTTTTCTATCAACGAAAATTTATCCCTCTTCATTTCATCAATATTGTATGAATTCAAGTGCCACATTGCTTCCGCTTTTCCATCTTTGTGAATTACTGTCTCAAACTCTAAGACATCTTGAAGAACTTCATTTGTCCACACTTTGGTCATCGCATTTGTCATTAGTCGCTTTTCTAGTTCCTCTATATTATTCCAAGTGTTTCGTCGTCCTCTCCCCTGAATTTCATTTAATTCATCGTCCAAAATTCCCACACGAACATAATGCTCAGGTCCTTGTATCACAGGTTCTATTAATATCATTCCCAGGATATTATCAGAGTTTTTTGCAGCATAAAGGCCTGTCGAAGCTCCTCCTATAGAATGAGCCATAAGGTAATGCTTTTGATCACCAATGATTTCTTTAATCATGTACTCAGTGTCTGAAGCTCTATCTTTTGTCATGTATCCTGTTTTAGGAGCGTCGCTTCTCCCATGGCCTAACATATCTAACGCAAGAACTCTGAATTGACTTCTAATTCTTCTTGAAACAGCATTCCAGCTTTGCGCAGTTCTTCTAGAACCATGGATCAAAAATATCGGTGGCCCACCGCCACCCCAATCCAAAGCATGCAGATTTACTCCATTTTTATCAATATCTATGCTTCGAGCATTATCGTGATTCTCAGTCATTCGGCTGTTAAATCTTTTCGAATTCGGATTTGAACCAGGGCAGCCCATTTACCATTTCGACCTTATAATCCCCGAAAAGAACTTGGTATTTCTCCATAAGCATTTCGCCTACTTTACCAAAAACTAATCTTATCTCTTCTTCGGCTGAGGGTTCTGTTCTTGCTTCGATAACGTGGCGCAAAGTCCTAATATTAGCACTCCACCCCACACTCGTGGCAACTCCGATGGGAGCTATCCTTCTCATAGCACTAGTTATTTCTTTCTTTTTTGAGAATGCCTTACCTTTTTTATCCAATTCATAGTGGTCCGCCATAAGTCGTTGTAACTCTTCCAGTTGAGAAAAGGTTTTTACAAACACTTCCATCATTTCATCATCCTCTTTAATAGAAGTAGGGGCCCACATACCCAAATCATCTAACCTAACAAACCGGAGGCTCTCTTGTGATACTGCTGTGCCCGCTCTGTGTCTCACTAATTCATGGGTAAAAACTCGGCTAACATCAGAAAATACAAAATTTAAGACGCTATGCTCTAAAACAGATCCATGCCCTGTCCTTATTATGTTCTCTAAGTGGGATTTATTATCCGGTCGAACTCTTGTGACATTTGGGTTTAATCCCGGTTCAAAGCTTCGATAACATAGTCGGCCCATAAATTCAGATAAAGCTTCTGAATCTGTATTCGCATCGGTAGACCAATCTGGTACCCCTACATGATCCAGGTAAGCATTTAACCCTTCAGGTAGTAACTTAGTTTCACCAATTAAGAAGACCTTAGGTTCAACATCGTGCATATCATTCCTCTATTCCATTCGAGATACGTGGCGATGAATTATTTATCGTTCATCCCAAATGTCTCAACCCGCTCAGATACTTTCCATCTAATATGTTATCAAATTCCTTTATACAGTGGTGGGCGGCGAGGGACTCGAACCCCCGACTTTCTGCGTGTAAAGCAGACGCTCTAACCAACTGAGCTAGCCGCCCTTATACCATAACCAGAATGGCGCGCTTGGCGGGATTCGAACCCACGACCTCAGCTTCCGCAAAGCTGCGCTCTATCCAGCTGAGCTACAAGCGCACGATTATCCTGTGCCGAGGGGGAGATTTGAACTCCCACGCCCAAAGGGCACTGCGTCCTGAACGCAGCGCGTCTGCCGTTCCGCCACCTCGGCAGTATGTTACCAGAAAATTGTACGATTTCTTACGCTTAATGAGAAGGGACAATCATTAATCTAACAAAAACATACTTTATTTTGTCTTTCTAATAATTTCACCGGCTTTTTGAACAATTGAATCTAAATCTGAGTTCATATATATCGGTTTCAATTCTTGATACAACAGAGAAGCACTGCCATCAGTTAAATCACGATCCCCTAATTCAGGTTGCCCGAAAATAACCAGTTGTTTTGCGAGTTTAGCTACTTCAAGATTTTTCATATTGTTAGGGCCGATTGGCATATCACACAGGATGACTAATTCGGCTGCTTCTACCATTTGAGAATGAGAATGAGATAGATCCAGATCTATCGGTGCAAAAGCCATAGTGGGAATATAATTCACTCCTAGAATATCCATCACCATTCTATCAGTATCACCCGACCCTAGGGGTCCAGCAGTGACATTAATTCCAGCATCGATTAAAGAATGCACTAAACGACCGCCCGTCCCACCGCCACAGATAACGTGAACAAGCGATTGAGACTGAACATCAACCGATACTCCAGAATCATCACTAGTACTTAGAGTTGTTTTACCCGTAAGCGGGTCATTATAAACAAGAGCTGATATACCGTAAGAGGTTTTTATATTTTTTGAAACCAAAACATCTTGAGGAGGTCCTGACGAAATGACATGGCCTTCCTTCAAAAGAATTAGCTTGTCAGCATAACGAGAAGCGAGAGAAAGATCATGTATTGCTGTAACCACACACACTCCTCTATTTGTGTACTCTCTCATTAAATTTAAGATTTTGAGCTGATACTGAATATCCAAGTTTGCTGTAGGTTCATCCATCACAATGATTGGCGTGTTTTGAGCAAGAGCTCGAGCGATAAACACTCTCTGGCGTTCACCTCCCGAAAGTTCTGAAACTCTACTATCTCTTAAATCTAAAACATCTGTAGCGACCATAGCAGATTCTACAAGTTCGTTATCGTTAGCAGAGTCAATTTGAAATCGGCTGGTGTGGGGATACCTACCCATTGATACAATATCGGTGGTGGTAAAGTTATGGGTTTCAGGTGGAGTCTGTGGTACAAACGCGATTTTTGTTCCCATCACACGGGGATCAATAGACGAAATATCAACTCCATCAATAAATACGGATCCTTTGTAATTATCCAATAATCCACCGATAGCCCTCAATAACGTCGTTTTCCCGGATCCATTCGGTCCAATTACAGATATCAGATCGCCCTGTTCTCCTGAAATCGATACTCGATCTAAAATCAATTTTCCTGACAGGTAAACTGTCAGGTCAAGCGCCTGGGTAGCTGGTATCGATTTTGACATAATATTCACCTTTAAAAGCAATCTGGGCCATAAACAAAGATTCATCACCTCGTATGAATCGGTTAATATTCTCTGCGTTCTACTATTTTAATGCAATTTATCACAAATTGTATTAAGGCAATTGGTGATACTATATATCTACAAAAAGGAGATTGCATTTATGTTTAGAAAAGGCACCAACCAACAC
>JAPYRO010000028.1 GCA_029941095.1 Dehalococcoidia bacterium | reverse complement strand
AGCTATATTAGGTTTATTGGGAATTACAGTAATTATTAACATTAGTTTCTTTCCTTATTTACCATTAATTCCTGTGTTTGCTGAGCAAGTTTTAGAAGTGGGGCCCGTGGCCATGGGAATACTGGGGAGCTCCCAGGGTTTCGGGTCATTATTGGGTGCATTTTATTTAGTTACTAGAACTAGAATATCTCGAAAATATCCGTATTATATTGGGGGAGCGTTTCTCTCCCTTCTTGGGCTATTACTATTTTCTTTATCTTCTGTTTTCGTGATTTCAGCTTTGAGCCTGGTGATTGCTGGTATCGGAGTGGCGGGGTTTGCGACAATGCAAGCCACATTAGTTCTCTTATTAGCTGATGAAAACTCAAGGGGCCGAGCAATAGGGATGCTCAATATGGCGATTGGAGTGTTGCCTCTATCGATGTTTGGGCTTGGGGCCCTAGCACAATTAATAGGCCCAGGGGTTGCGGTAACACTCGTAACTTCTGCTGGTCTTATTTTTGTAATAAGCTGGTATAAAGTTGCGGTTCAATTACGACAATATTAGCTTAATTTTCAAGGGCATAAATTTTTTGGTGGAGGCGGGGGGGTGTCGAACCCCCCGTCCAAAGGATGTCCTGAGTGAAGCGCTACAGGTTTAGTCGGTTTTATTGTTGCTACGATAAGACCGAACCGACACAGCCCATTCGCAGCTAGCCGGAAAATCTTAGGTTGCTAGGCCCCGGCCACCTAGCGACAGCGCCTTACTTAATTGTCGCTCGTTGAAATTTCCAGTAAGGAAAGAAATTTCCGAACGTCACGGCGTATTAGTTACGCAGCGAGTGCAAGCTGTTTTTTGCCAGCTAATTTTTTGCCATCAGTTTAACGAGGTGGTGGCACCTCGACCTGCTCTATCACCGGGGTTGATCCCTTGTCGAAACCACGCGCCCCCGTAGAAGCTATTATAAAATATATATATCTACCTATCTACCCGTTGTTCGAACACAATATAAATGACAATTTTTTAGCCGTGTTCTGTGATTATATTCTACCCGTTTGGTTTTTGAGGCGGCGTGATATTTCCCTATCGGTGTCTCTTTTTGCGATCGATTGCCTTTTATCATGAAGCTTTTTGCCTTGAGCGAGCGCGATCTCTACTTTTGCTTTATGCCTCGTTATGTATAAGCGTAACGGGATAATGGTTAGGTTAGACGATTTTATTTCACGCTCAAGATCTCTAATCTGGGCTTTTCTCAGTAATAATTTTCGTGGTCTTGCCGGATCGTGATTATATATATTGCCTTTTTCATACGTGGGTATATGCATGCCATGTAACCATGCTTCTGATTTAGTTATACGAGCAAACGAATGTTGGATTGAAACTCTCGCAGTACGAATTGATTTAATCTCAGTGCCCTTTAGTGTGATTCCAGCCTCCATACTTTTTAGGATGTGGTATTCGTAACGCGCACGACGGTTCACCGAGATCAAGCGATCACCAGATCTTGGTTTATTAAATTTCTGTTTCCGTTTATTACTGTTCATTATTCACTTATTATATATTCTATGCGTAAACTTGATTACCACTGTCCTATGTAAATTGGGTAATACTCACTGAAATTCACTCAAATATTGCCCCAAAAACGTTAAAAACATGCTTTAGGGGATTGACGAATAAACCCTACAGGTAGTTAATTATAACCTGCGGCTCCGATATATGGGATGTTTTTGTTAATTTATTGACCGGGAGGGTATCGAAAGAAAGAAGACTCGGAGCCTTGGGAGATTTCGATGCGTTGCACGCATTGTGGCGATAACGAATCAAAAGTATTGGACACGAGAGATTCGCAAACAGGAATTCGCCGGAGGCGCGAATGCCTGCGATGCGGAAGTCGTTATAGCACTATTGAAAAGATGCAGACATCGAATCTTTCGGTTGTTAAACAAGATGGTAGAGTCGAGGAATTTGATAGAGAGAAGCTTCTGAATGGGATCAGTATAGCTCTTGCAAAGAGAATTTTACCCTCCGGTTCCGCAGAAAAAATAGTTGAGGAAATAGAAGAGGAATTGCATAAAAGAGGAAGAGAAGAGATTTCTAGCAAATTAATTGGAGAGTTAACTATGAATGCATTGCGAATAATTGATCGGGTGGCCTACATAAGATTTGCTAGCGTTTATCGTGACTTCGCAGACGAAGATGATTTCAGGGAGGCAGTAGAAGGTCTACAGTTGGAGAACTCTTTGTTTTCAACAGAACAATTAGCTTTACTTCCACCCGACCATTCAACTTCGAGGAGGCGTGGAAGACCTAGAAAGTCATAAGTACCAACGGGCGGTGAGATGCTCAAAAGATTTTAATAGCGCATTTATTTTAGGAGGCGTACAGTTATCATGGCAACCGAGATTGACCCCACATCGTTTTCAGCGGCAAATAAGAAAGCACTTAAAAGTGCAATTGAAAATCTTTTGAGTGAAAGTACGGCTGATACTGGAACACTTACTGAGGAAATACTTTCCTATATCGAAGATTCAGGAGTTTCAAGCAAGTTAGAAGGATTAAGCAAATTAGAGAACGGGTCTCAAAATGGTAAAGGGTTTAAGCAATGGCTTTCCGATATTATTGAAGAGACTAGTCAACTAAACGGTAATGGCCAGGTTTTACCAGTAGTATCTGTAGAGAATGCTAGTTGGGATTTAGCCGGCGCTCCTGAACCTCCTTTGTCCCCGAACGCTTCTACTATACTTGAGAAAAGATATCTCGCTAGGAATGAAGAAGGAGAGACAATAGAAGATGCTAAAGGCCTATTCTTTCGGGTAGCACGAGCTATATCGGCAGGTGAAGAAAATTTTACAGACAATGAAGAAGAAGTTACCGAATGGACTAGGAAATTTTATGAACTCATATCTAGTTTAAAGTTTTTGCCGAACTCCCCAACATTAGTCAACGCAGGCAAAGATAATAAAGGTTCTCTGAGCGCATGTTTTGTTGTTTCCCCCGAAGATAATATGGAATCCATTATGAAAGTAGCCCACGATGCGGCGATGATTGAAAAATGGGGTGGTGGAATTGGATTTGGTTTTTCTGATTTGCGCCCAAAGGGCGACCCAATAGCTACCACTCATGGTATGGCCTGTGGCCCTATAGCTGTTATGAAGTTATATTCGGCAGTAGGAGCAACTTTAACCCAAGGATCGTTTAGGTTGGGAGCACACATGGGTCAATTGAGTGTCAGTCATCCTGATATCAAGGAATTCATTCACGCTAAAGATGACGACACCTCGCTACAGAATTTCAACATATCTGTCCAGGTTACAGATGATTTTATGAGAGCGGTCGAGGAGGATAAAGACTGGGATCTAATTAATCCAAAAAGCGATGTAGTAGAGAACACTATTAAGGCTAGAGATTTGTGGCATGATATAGCAGCATCTGCATGGAAAACCGGTGATCCGGGATTAGTTTTTATAGATAGAGTTTGGGATACTCAACCTAGCCCTCAGCTTGGCAAGATAAAAACTTCAAACCCTTGTGGAGAGGAATTCTTAGAGAATTATGGCAATTGCTGTCTAGGATCTATCGATCTATCAAAACATATTGGTGCTGCAAATGAGTTTGATTGGGATGAACTAGAAAAAACAGTGAGGTTAGCTGTTAGATTTTTAGACGATGTTATAGAGGTTAATACGTTCCCATTGCCCGAACTACGAGAAATGAATCTTCAGACTCGAAGAATAGGACTTGGCATAATGGGATGGGCAGATTCATTAGTCAAATTTGATCTTCCATATAATTCAGAGGAAGCTATTAAGCTCGCTAAAACAGTGGGCTCTTTCATAAGAGAAAAAGCATGGTTAGAATCTGAGGAATTGGCCTCTTCTAGAGGTGAATTCCCGGCTTATCAAGGATCTAGATTACAAGAAAATGGTATGCCACCTGTTCGGCATTCAAGTGTAACTACTATAGCTCCTACCGGAACAATATCCCGTTTGGCCGATTGTTCCTCAGGGATTGAGCCTCATTTTGCGCTCGCTTGGTGGTCTAACATATTGTGGGAAGACCACGATGGTACAAGCTCCAGATTTTTGGACGCACCGCTTCCAGTGAGACAAGCATTGGTAGATGAATTTGGCAAGGAAAGAGCAGATTCTGTTTTGAGGAACTTGGCGGATGATCCACAATGGCGCGATGAAGCTGTGGAGATGATCATTGATAAACATGGTGTCAGGACCGCTATGGCTATAGATCCTGTTTGGCACATAAAGATGCAGGCCGCGTGGCAAGATAATACTACTAATTCTGTTTCCAAGACAATTAACCTTGCTAATTCAGCCTCGATCGAGGACATAGCTCAATCATTTTGGTTATCTTGGGAAACTGGATGTAAAGCCACGACGGTGTACCGAGATGGATCTAAGAGTATGCAGGTTTTAGAGACTGGAAAAGCAGGTGATTCTGAATCTGATGCAAACCCGGTTGGTAATAGGACAGCGCCAAGAGTGCGACCTACCACGCTACCAGCGGTTACCGATCGTATTCGAACAGGCCATGGCAATCTTTATGTAACCATCACTTTTAATGAAGAAGGACGCCCTTTTGAAGTTTTTACAAATCTTGGTAAAGCAGGATCGAGTGATGCGGCTTATTTAGAAGCAGTGAGCCGAATGGCCTCTTTGGCTTTGCGCTCAGGGGTAGATGTCGCTCAAGTGGTTGATCAACTACGTGGTATCACTGATTTGCCTACCTGGGATAAAGGACAACAGGTTTTAAGCGCGCCCGATGCTGTCGCCCTAGCACTTATAAGGCATGCTGTCCCAGAGGATGACGAGCGTAAAGAACTTGCTAGAAGAGCAAGGAAGGCTTTCTCAGATAAAATGTCACCAGGTGCTGAATATACTGAGATAAATACAGAAATGGATCCAACGAACGATGAAGAGGTCCCAACACATATTGTTCAACCAAGTTTGTTTCCGAAAGCTTCAACTAACGATCAGTCATCCAGTGGTCCCCAGTGCCCAGATTGTTATGCGGCACTAGTTTTCACCGAAGGCTGTTTAATGTGTTTCTCCTGCGGTTATTCAAAATGTTAGGTGATCGCATGTTGGTTACTTTGTAATAAATTACCCTTTTTTTCCTTTACTCCCTGGCCACCGAGCTGGTTCCCCACACTGGCTCGGTGGTGGCTTTTGGAACTAGATTGTAATCAATTTGTCAAAAATAAATCTTAGATAGTTGTTGATAAATCTATGGTGTATCATTTTAGTTAATCAGCATCGGTTCTAATATAGAGCACAATTATTTGAAGAGGGAAAACTTGCATTATCTAAGAGTAGTAATAGTTTTTATTATATTTCTCAATGTTAGCATCAATTGTTCAATATTTTCGCAAGATGAAAAAATAAAAAGTGATGAAAGTGCTTCTGAAATATCACCTTTGGAAGTGGCTCAACCCGCAAAAGCTCAATTTTCTGAAAGGATCCTTCTATCAGAAGAAGATCTAGATAAGGCACTTCAAATTGTGAGGGCTGAAGGGGCTGTACTCAATAATATCTACCAAGATCTACTTTTATCTGTTGTGCACGTAGAAATAAAAAGAAAAATTCAAGTGTCTAATTATGGTGGTTCGGAAAGCCAAGACTATTATTTACCAGGAGATGGGTCAGGCTTCCTTTGGTCAGAAGAAGGGTACATAGTTACAAACCACCATGTAGTAGCCGATGCTGATATAGTGAGCGTTATTTTTTATGATGGATTAAGCTTAAAGGCTGAAATTGTTGGCATCGATCCAGACTCTGACTTAGCTGTGCTCAAAGTGCAACTGGATCCTGGTCGTTATAGACCTGTTTCACTTGGTGATAGTGATATTGTCAGGGTAGGTGAGTTGGCCGCCGCTATAGGAACACCATTTGGCCAAGATTTCACTTTAACAAGTGGGATTATAAGCGCGATTGGGCGCACAATCCAGGGAGATAGTCAATATTCTATACCCGAGGCTATACAGACCGATGCCTCTATTAATCCTGGTAACTCAGGAGGGCCTTTGCTCAATCGTCTTGGGCAGGTTATTGGTATTAATAGCCAGATTATAACAACTAGTAATTCAAGTGCGGGTATTGGATTTGCCGTACCAGTTAATATTGCAAAAAAAGTAATACCTGACTTAATCCTTTACGGTAAGCATGAATATGCGTGGCTAGGTGTTGAAGGTTTTGCTGTGGGAACCGTCGTGGCAGAGGCGCTAGGCTTAAATAGAGATACTCGAGGCGCGTTTATATCTAGGGTAGTGGAAGGTGGTCCAGCTGACCTAGCTGGCCTTCTGGGATCTTCTGGTAAAATCCAAATCGAAGGAACGGAAATACCCGTTGGAGGAGATATTATTGTAGCTATAGATAAGGAGCAGATCTCAGGGGTTGACGATGTGGTCTCATATCTAATCAATAAAGGAGCACCAGGTGAGACCTATCTGTTCACAGTTATTCGAGATGGGCAACAAATAGATGTTCCGGTGATTTTAGGTACTAGGCCATCGAAATAAGATTTATTATAAACCGGTCACAGGCGGTAGATAAATAAGGTTATGATTGTATATTTCCTACAAACCGGAAGTGATTATTTTGCAGCAAGTTTTGCAAATAATGCGATCAAAGTTCGAACAGGTTGCCCGGTTGCACCCTTTTGATAGATCCCATCGACTTTTGAGCTCATGAATACGGATGCTATATCCAAGTGGGCCCAAGGGGTATTTCCTGCGAACTCGTGAAGAAATTGGGCCGCGGTGATTGATCCTGCTTGTCTACCCCCGGTATTTTTTATGTCTGCAACAGTGCTTTTATTTTGCTCTTTATATTCGTCCCATAGTGGCATTCGCCACATTTTTTCACCTGTAGATTGGCTGCTTTCGGTTAATTCTTGTGCTAGGGTATCGTCATTGGAAAATAAACCCATTGAAACTGATCCTAACGCTATACCAATTGCGCCAGTTAAAGTTGCCACATCTAGCAGTGGGGATAAACCTTTAGTGTTTGCGTACGCTAAGGCGTCAGCCAGTATTAATCGACCTTCTGCATCCGTATTTTCAACTTCTATGGTTGTTCCATTCATAGCTGTTAGCAAGTCTCCAGGTTTAGTTGCAGATCCCCCTGGCATATTTTCAGTCGCAGGAACCAGAGCCGTGATATTGATTGGTAGTTCTAGCCGAGCCGCACCTGATATTGATGCGATGACAGCAGCAGCTCCTCCCATGTCGCCTTTCATAGCAGACATATTAGCGGCCGGTTTAATAGATATACCCCCAGAATCAAAGGTTATTCCTTTACCAATAAGTCCAAGCTCTTTATCCGGGTTTTCAGGATCTCCGATGTATCTTAAAATAATAAATTTCGGATCTTCATCTGAGCCTTTGGATACCCCTAAGAATGCTCCCATACCTAGTTTTTCTATTTGATTTCTTGTCAACGATTTATAATCTATATGAGCATCTTTAGCCGCTGCTTTTGCTTTTTCAGCGAGTATGCTTGGGGTCATCAGGTTGGCTGGTTCGTTAACTAAATCACGGGCAAGTTTTGCTGATTCAGAAACGATGGTTGCTTTCTTAATTGCCTTATCAATATTGTCTCTCTCTTGTTTATTAAATTCACCTAATAAAAACTGAGAAGGTTTGCTTTCGGTTGAATCCGCCTTTTTGCTCATGTGACTTTCAAACGAGTAAAGCCCTAGATAAGCACCTTCCACTAGCGCTTCACAGAAATCACTAATTGATAATGAGTTAGGTAATTCAACAGAAGTGGGTAATCCTCCGCAAACGCTAAACTTCTTGTTTTTAACGAATCTTGAGACTTCTGCACTCAGTTTGCGTGTACGGGTTAAGCTAAAATCCTCTTTTTTTCCCATGCCAGCAAATAATATTCGCTTTTGTTTTGCTTTATTATGAGTATGCACTAAATTTAGCTGCCCGAAGCGCCCGTTGATTTCACTATCATCAACGAGCCCTTTTATATATTGTTGTAATTCATCATCAAGGTTTAAGAATTCGATGCTGGTATTAATATCATCTTCAAATATGTAACTCACAAGGCAATCTAGCTCTAGGTCTAATAATTTTGTTTCGCTTGTTATTACAATCATATTAGTAAACACTACCCTCAATTTTAATTAGGACGGTCCAAGATTAGGATACTGAGTATAGATTTTTGAGGAACATTTCCCGTTACGGGATCTGGTGGCCATGGAGCAGTAAGTCTGCGAATTAGAATTAATCCTATAAAAAACACTGATCCCATGGCTGCTATAGTTATTCCTTGATTGAATGCTAGTAATCCATATAGTCCAAAAGATAAAATTACCAAAATAGGTACTATTTTGCTTCTTGGTGAGGAATCAGAGCTATCTGATTTAAGAATTTTATATACTTTTGAAAACGTTGTGCTTAGAAAAAATACGATAGCAATTAAAAAAGAGGCTTGATCAAAATAGAAGCATGCACCTGCAGAAGTCGCATTGCCTCGTCCTCCTTGGAATTTTGAAGTTGCTGGCCACATCTGGCCCATAATAGCGCCTATTGCGGAAGCTAACTGAACAGTTGGACCGAATCCAAGCATCTGCATGCATAGCGGTGGTAGAAAACCTTTACCCATGTCCGTGACAATAGCTAAAGCTCCTATCGACTTACCTGTATGGCGGTATGCGTTAGAAGTACCAACATTCCCCGTGCCGACAGATCTAAGATCAATACCTCTCGATTTTGCTATTTGAAACAGTATAGGGGTTGCCCCTATAAGGTATCCAAGAATTAGCCCGAATATATATCCCATTTCCGCCTCTGATATTTTGATCTAAATCTTATTTTTCAATCATACTAACATTTTACTATAGTTGGCACATTGGAGTTTGATTAGGGGGTTCCTATATCACACAGTCAATTTTGGGAATCCTTTAAAAAATATCTTATTCATTGTAGGAACAAAAAGGATCACGAGTATCATTACCAAAAGAAATATTAAGCCTGGAACTATCAGCACTATTTGCGAGCCATACGTATCTGCTAAGTTTCCCAATGTAAGATTTGATATTGCCATTAGGCTTAACGCGCTTATGGTGAAAAGGCTTCCGACTCGCCCCCTTATGTTATCTGGTACTACACTTTGTATATAAGTCATACTTAACGACATAAACGGTGCCTGTGTAAGCCCCATCAGAAAGGCTGCTCCCAGTCCATATATAATTGATGGCGAAAAAGCCAGCAATACCACCCCACTGGAGCTGCCAAGACCGGTCAGCATCAATAATCTTCCTTTTGTAACATCGCTCCTAATAGCTGCAATACTTATGACACCCACTACGGCGCCAGCGCCAAAGAAAGAGATAATGCTTGAATAACCAGATAAACCTATTCCAAACACATCGGTTACATGAGCTGGAAATACAGATTCAAATGACATCGTTAAACTACAATGGAACCCGATCAGCACTAGCATTAATCCCACCCCGGGGTTCTTATATGCATAAACTAGGCCCGCAGAAACTGTTTCCAAAAAAGATATACGGCTATCAATAATTCCTTTTGACTCCGTTTTTAGTGATAAAACTAACAACATTGCAATTGTGTAGAGGAATACCGCTACGACAAAGGCAGCGCCAACTCCCCAACTAGTAAGCATTACTCCAGTTACTAATATAGACCCGAAAAACCGGGAACCCTGTAGCGATAAGTTACTCAATGCTATCGCGTTTAGTAGATCTTTCTTAGGTACTAGATTAGGTACAAGTGCTATTTGCGCAGGTAATTGAAAACCTCGAGCTATCCCGCTAAATAACGAAAGAGCCACAAGATGCCACAGTTCAGTTGTGTAGAAATAGTATATTATTGCCAAAATCAAGGCGAAAATGATGTTCGATCCATGCCCAATTGCGACCAGTTTTTTTCGATCAAATTTATCAGCCATTATCCCGCTGAAAGGAGGGATAATAACAAAAGGTATTAGTGCTGCAAAAGTGGTCAACCCCACAGCGGTAGATGAC
>JAPYRO010000027.1 GCA_029941095.1 Dehalococcoidia bacterium | reverse complement strand
GTTCTTTGCTGTTATCTCCTTGAATCATCATCAAACCACTCAGAGACATAGCATTTAATCCATAACCGTTGTAATCACTATAGGGCCCAGTTTCACCAAATGGAGTAATAGAAAGAGTTATAAGTCTAGGGTTTAGATCTCTAAGTTGATCAAAATTAAGTCCCTTATCCGATAAATCATCTATATGTTTTTTCGTCCCAGTTAAAATAAACACATCCATTTTTTTTATCAAAGATATCAGGCCATCTATCCCAGATTTTTCCTCGATATTCAAAACTATGCTTCTCTTATTAGTGTCGTACGCCAAACTTTCAATCGACCGTTCATCTCTCGAGCTGCCCGGGGATTCAATTTTGATTACATTTGCTCCCATATCTGCCAACAGGCGCCCCGTATATCTACCTGATATATCGTTGGTCATTTCCAATACATTTATGCCCTGTAATACTTGTTTGTTATTGTTATTATCTACAGCTGTCAAAATAGGCCCTCTCTATTCAATCATTAATGCTCTCAACCATCTGGCTAAAAACCATGGTATCCAAATTATTTTAACCTAATTATCGTTAAGCTTCTTTGCGTTATGTTATTTATGAAACTTTAATAATCGGTTGGGCCAATACCCACAGTCCTGCGATAGTATATCCCACCATCATAATTAACATCACGCGCTGGGCCTGTATAACAAGCTGGAATTCAGAAAATTTTATCAAAGATGCATAATGCGAGGCGTACACTGCTGTAATGTGGCCGGCTACAATAGCGAATATCCCTACAAACCAAGCAGCTTTAGAATTAACAATCCCTATATACAATTTATAATCGGAAGTCTGGAATAAATCCCACCCCAACCCCATAGGATCCGATATTAAGTAAACCATTGACTGACCCTGGATCAACAAAAATGAAAAATAGTGTGCGATATGATACCCCACCGCGATAGGAATAAGCGAATATACCAAAATCTTAGATATGTCCTCTATGCCATACTTGTTAGAAATCGCCTTACTCACAACAAAACAGGAAAAGAAATAAATCATAATAAATATTAGGAAGCTAAACAGTAAACCAGCAGTAGAGATTAACTGTACAGGATAGGTTACTAAGTCTCCGATGAATGAAATTCCAAGCGAAACAATATTAGCCCATGTAGGTGTTTCGGAAAAACCATCAAAAGTAACGGAAGATAGAAGCATCAGCACAAAGAAAATTTCAGACAAGTGGGTCGCTTTCGACTCATATAGGCCAGATGCAAATCTTCTAAATCCAAATCTCTTGTTTGAAGTACTTGATTGATCAAAACAGTATTCACAGTCAAAACAATTTTCTTGATCATATCGGCACTGTGAACAATATTTACACTGCTCTCCAGACGATAACGAGACCACGACGGGTGAACATTTCGATAAAAGCCGGAAGGTTACGGAGAACAATTCTCCATTTGTTAACCAATTAACTGGGCCGAATAAGTACATACCTAAAAAGGTAAAGATTGAATAATTGATTGCCAACACACTGATGTACACCGGTGAACCAGAATTAGGAAATACAATTTCTAACCATAAAAATAGGAACAAAAACACAAGAGCAGGCCATCGTTTAAAACTTTTGGGGTATTTATATTTCCCTAAGTGAAATAATACCGATCTTGATCCAGTGAATAAAACATAAAATAGACTGTAGATATTTTTCCAAGGATTCAAAAAAATCCACAGATTAAACACTAGAGCATTAAAATAAATTAACCCCACCCATAAAATGATCCAAACAAGTGTAGGTCCAATATTTTGACTGGGCTCTTGCGAACCAACAAATCCTCCAAAAATCAAAAACAGGAATAATACTACTGAAATACATTTGATCAGAGGAACAAATCCTCTAAATATAATTAACTGGAATGGTAAAGAATCACCAATAGATAACGAATAAAATCGTCTCCTCTTGATAGTGGCCCGAACGAAAACTGATACAAATAAAAAAGATAGGGCTACCACTGTACCAGCTCCAAATAAGTACCAATTTAGAGGTACAGGCAAATCATATCTATCTCCAAAACCATGAGCATATGAAAGTCGTAAATCTGCAAAGAGATAAAAAATGGTCCAAGCCGATACTATGATTATTCTAGGGAGTAAAATCATCAATTAAAACTTCATCACTAATTAGGATTCACTACGAAATTGGTTATCAATGTATGCGTACTATTAGTATTTTCATGCTTGTGTTGTCCATGTTTATCATCTCTTGAGCTCTGGCTGCCGACTTCGATATCATTTATATGAATAGGAAAGCTACCAGTAAATTCTCCAAGTATTCTAAACTCAAGCGAAGACTCAACTTTGGGAATTACATCATGTTCAATACCGTAACCATGTACAGATACTCTAAATGGCCGATCAGTCGCAAATTTTATGATTGCAGTATCGCCTTGCGAAATCATTATCTGTTTACTCGTATTCTTTCCGGTCTGATTAATAGACTGTATCCGCCCATCACTTACTTTTACTGTAAAAATAGAGACCTCTGGCTTAGGTGCGTCTTTTAATTTACAGCTAATCAAAGAGGCAGCTAACAGAATTGTTAGAGTTACAGAAACAATCAAAATTAACGATCTTTTCACTCTCACTCCGATAACAAATATTGAGGTAGCTAAAGGGTATTTATCGTGGCAGCCCTAAACCTCTCTGGGCCAATATGTTTCTTTGAATTTCTTTGGTCCCGTGACCAAAAGTTCTTCCGGTGCTCATAAGAGCGTTAACTCCAATAAATCCATTCATCGGGGCATCCGCCCAAGTCCCTGGCATTACTAAAGCAGGATTACCCAATATTTTAGTGAACCCTCTCCATAGTTCTTGAACCAATTCACCTGACAGAACTCTAGCACTGGCAGAGATCCTACTGATATCTTTCCCTTCTCGGCTTTCCCAAACTCCCTCATAGCAAATCATTCTAAATACCATTATTTTGACCCTTAAATCTGCAAGCAGATTTTTAGTCGTTTTGTCATCGAGTACAGATTCTCCATTTATTTTGTAGGTTTTTGCAAAAGACACAAATCTTTCCCATTCTCGTAAAAGAGCTGCAGGGGACCCAACTTCTACTCTTTCAGTAGTGAGGGATGACGCCATCACATACCATCCACGATTCTCTTCTCCAAGCATATGAGTTGATGGGACACGCACATCTTCAAAAAATTCTTCACTCCATCTCCTACGACCAGCCATGTCCTGCAAAGGTCTTATAGTTATACCTTTGGAGTCTAATGGAACTAAGAAAATTGACAGCCCCCGATGTTTCGGTGCCTCTGTATCAGTTCGAACTAACATCATAATCCAATTAGACATATGGGCAGTAGAAGTCCACATCTTCTGCCCATTTATCACCCAGTCGTCTCCATCTTTAACGGCTCTTGTTTGAACACCGGCTAAATCAGAACCGTTACCTGGTTCTGAAAGTCCTTGAGCTATTTTCATTTCACCAGACTTTATCAATGGCAGCCATTGAGATTTTTGCCAATCTGAGCCATTCATAATTATTGAATCACCAGAAAATGCGCTACTTATAGGAAGTCCTTGATAAGCCATCTCCTCCCTATAAATCAAGTTTTCAGCAAAGCTAGAAGAAC
Source organism: Dehalococcoidia bacterium (assembly GCA_029941095.1). Classification (GTDB taxonomy): domain Bacteria; phylum Chloroflexota; class Dehalococcoidia; order UBA6926; family UBA6926; genus UBA6926. The sequence goes on along the minus strand of JAPYRO010000027.1, from coordinate 6,747 downwards.
GCCCCCCATATTCCTCGGGCCAATGCATCGTGAACCAGCCTTTTTTTGATAATTTTCTCTGGAACTCTCGAAGTGCTGACAGTGCCTTTGGGTCATCTAAATGCCACGAGGCGTTAGCAACATCGTTCATATGATACAAATCAGCATCCCATTCAGATTGAACAAAATCTCTTATATTTTGTCTAAACGCCTCTTCTTCAGCAGAGAATTTATAGTCCATTGTTGAAAACCTCCCCAAAACAACATTAGTTGTCAAAAAACGTAAATTAATTGAAACCGATTTCTACGACCCGTATTAGTTGTTAAAATTATACAATCAATACAGTAATTATTGGAAGGTGAGACATGGAAAGATTTTCAGGGAAAGTTGTATTTATTTCCGGTGGAGCTAAAGGGCAAGGTGCTGAAGAAGCAAGGATGTTCGGTTCGGAAAATGCCAAAGTTGTTATTACAGATATCCTAGACGAACCCGGAACGTTGCTACAAAAAAAATTAACTTCCATAGGCATTGATTGTTTATACCTCCATTTAGATGTCACTAAGGAATCTGAATGGGAAAAAGCATATGCCGAAACATTATCTAAGTTCTCAAAAGTTGACATACTTGTTAATAATGCAGGTATTGTTTCTAGAAACTCTATAACAGAGACATCACTGGAGGAATGGGAAAATGTCCTCAAAATTAATGCGACCGGTTCCTTTCTTGGAACAAAATTGGCTGTGCCGATTATGCAAGAAATTGGGGGGGGCTCAATAATCAATATATCTTCAACAGGGGGTTTGGTATCAAGTCCTACATTGGGGGCCGCTTACGCTTCCTCTAAAGCGGCAATACACCTGTTAACGAAAACTACTGCTCTTCAATATGCTAAAGATAATATAAGATGCAATTCGGTACATCCCGGGCCAATAGCCACAGATATGCTTGACGAAATAACCAGTAATCCAGAAATGTTAGAACTTTACGAACAAAAAATACCTTTAGGTAGGCTTGGAAAGCCTGAAGAAGTGGCTCATGCAGTCCTTTTCCTTGCTTCGGAGGAAGCTTCTTTCATAACTGGAACCGAGTTAATAATAGACGGAGGTATGCTAGCTCAATAAGGGACCCTATTATATACCTGTTAAATCAGCTTGTTACCCCCCCCTAGGGGGTGTATCATTAGAACATATTAATCAAATCAAACAAGATAAGGAAATAGAATGAAGTTACCAAACATTTTAGATTTATTTAGAACATCAGAGAACGCAATAGATCCCGTGTGCAATATGGAAGTTCTAAAAACAAATCCTAAAGGGGGATCATTTCTACATCAGGAAAAGACTTACTATTTTTGTAGCTCTCGCTGTAGATCATTATTCCAAGACGACCCAGAACCATTTCTGTCCAAGTCAGAAACCAATCGCCAACCTGGCTCTCAACTATCTGAGGATAATCCCTCTAAATTGGAATTCACAGTAGATATATCGGAAAAAGACTCCAATATAGTTTACGTAGAATATATGTGCCCATGCGGTTGTGAACCCGGAGCACGATACGAATTGGAAAGCGAAACTTCTGGATGGGAGCACTGCTGCTGTGGAAGAGTACATTTTGCAGGGAAAAACTCCAAAACAGAAATAGTTGAATACTTGGAAGAAAGAGCTAAAACCGCTATGGATCAGGACGTAGAGCCTTATGTTTTTGAATCTACCGAGGTAGTTACTCCGTCTGGACAAGCAATTCCTGTGTCCTATGCCCAACCGGTGAAACCAAGAAAATAGATCTAGGATAATGAACACAAGCAAGGAATTAGAATTATGGACCAAGATCTAACAAAAGGAACCTTAAAAAGACTCAAGTATATTGAAGGCCATATATCTGGCGTGAGGAAAATGATCGAAAATGATCGCTATTGCGTTGATATATTACATCAAACTCATGCCATACGCCGTAGCATAGAGGCAATGGAATCTGAAATATTAAGAGGCCATTTTAAAACACACGTGGTCGATGGTATATCAGAAGGGAACTACACACACATCATAGAAGAATTAATGGATCTGTATAATATGTCCAAAAAGAATAACATCTTAAGAACAGACCCACAGATAGATGAGGACAATCATGACCACTAATTTAATCAATTTATCCCTAAGTATTGAGGGGATGACCTGCGCCGCTTGTTTACTTCATGTTGAAAACGCTTTATTAGAAGTTCCTGGTATAGATAGCGTGAGCGTCAATCTGGCAACCGAAAAAGCAGTTGTGTCACTATCGGAACAGGTGAATACAGAAATTATCGCTAATTCGTTAAAAGACGCGGGTTACGGGGCAAGAATCGAGACGCAAAAAGTAGTGCTAAGCGATAAGGTAGACGTCGATGACGCTGGTAAATTTATTGAGCAATACTTAATGATTGACGGTATAAGATCTGCCTCGATTGAGGGTAACTTGCTTAACATAGAAAACTATTTAGGTGCTGTACAAAATGAAGATATCAGGAGTATCGCAAATAGCCACGGCTTAGATGTCATCGAATTCGAGAAAGGATTTGATCCACATGCGTTAGCAAAAGAATCAGAATCAAAAGAGCTAAAACAAAGATCGTTTGTAGCATTACTAGGAGCAGCTTCAGTATTCGCCATTAGTATGGGGATGGTGGATTTATCACAATTTAATATACCTGAAAATATGCACCTGTTCACACAATTTTTTATAGCCACTCCAATACAATTCTGGGCAGGGATGTCTTTTTATAGAGGAGCATTATCAGCTGCAACACACAAAACTACTAATATGAATACTTTAGTTTCAATAGGAACTTTAGCGGCGTATGGATATAGCTCAGTAATCACTTTTTTCCCTGGCATTCTAGAGGCAAGAGGGGACGAGTTATCGGTGTACTACGATACATCTTTAATAATTATAAGTTTGATACTATTAGGACGATTCCTCGAGTCAAAAGCTAGGAGCAATGCTGCCAGTGCCATAAATTCTCTTTTAAAACTCCAGCCTAAAACGGCCATTTTAGTTCGCGATAAAAATCATATAAAAGTTCCTATCGAAAGTATTCAACCCGGAAATTTAATACTGGTAAAACCAGGGGAAACAATCCCCACTGATGGGAAAATTCTAACAGGAAGTTCGACAGTAGATGAATCTATGCTAACTGGCGAAAGCATGCCCGTTACGAAATTGAAAAACTCAAAAGTTATCGGCGGTACGATAAATTTATCGGGAAGTTTTGAATTTGAAGCAACAGAAACCGGTTCAAGCACCGTTCTATCTAATATAGTCAAGATAGTCGAGGATGCACAAAGCTCAAAACCACCTATCCAACTTGTAGCCGATAGGATTGCCTCATATTTCGTACCTACAGTAATTATAGTGTCACTACTAACTTTTTTGTTTTGGATGATTTTTGGACCACAACCGGCTTTGACTAACAGTGTTTTAAATATGATTACGGTATTAGTAATTGCCTGCCCTTGCGCGCTAGGTTTGGCCGCTCCAACGGCAACAATGGCAAGCACAGGAACAGGCGCAAAACACGGAATATTAGTTAGAGGGTTTGAGGCGCTAGAAAATGCTCGGAAAGCCAGCATTGCCATTTTTGATAAAACGGGAACCTTAACAAAAGGGGCGCCAGTAGTCAACGATGTAAAACTCTTGGGCGAATGGAATCATTCAGAAGTTATTGAAAAAGCCGCTACGGTTGAAAAATATTCAGAGCACCCGCTTGGAGAAGCCATAGTGAATTATGGGAAGAAAAATCAAATCCAGTCTGGGGAAGCGACAAATTTTTTATCAACGCCTGGCCAAGGAGTTTCAGCCAATATCGATGGTAGCGAAGTAATGCTAGGCAATGAATTATTTTTTTCCAACCATGATGTTACTCTCGATGAGTATAAAGCTATAGGTGACGTAACATATGGGGACACAAAAATTTATATGGCCATCAACAAAGTACCCGCAGGGATTATATATATAAGCGATGAGATAAAACCAAGTGCAAAACAAGCTATTGAGGATTTACACAAACTAGGTATTTCAACAATCATGCTAACGGGGGACAGTGAAGAAGCTGCTTTGCATGTAGCAGAGGTATTGGGAATAGATGAAGTGAAAGCAAATTTGAGTCCCAAAAATAAGTTGGATTTCATAAAAGAGTTACAGTTAACAGGAGTTTCGGTCCTGATGGTAGGCGATGGGATCAACGACGGGCCCGCCTTAGTTCAAGCAGACGTAGGTATAGCATTGGGAACTGGGACAGATGTTGCTATTGAATCTGCAGGGATTACGCTGGCAAGCAACAATCTCAATGGAGTAATAAGCGCACTTAAGCTATCACGTAAAACTATAGCGACCATTTGGCAGAATTTCTTTTGGGCATTTATTTATAATATCCTGCTAATTCCTATAGCCGCAGGTGTATTATATCCAATTTTCAGTTCCGGAGATCTGCCTTCCATGCTATCGTGGGTGTTAAGCGAACAGGGATTTTTGAATCCTGTGTTAGCTGCATTCGCCATGGCGTTTTCAAGCGTCAGCGTTGTTACCAATTCACTGCGACTAACTCGCTTTAAACCTTAACAGGTTCTAAATCTTTGTTTTTTTGATAGTATAACTAAATGAATACATCAAAAAAGGAGCAGCAAGATGGCAAGTAAATTCTTAGGATTCTTAAATCGCTCTAAGGGTGCCGTAGATCCCGTATGTCATATGGAAGTTGACACCGGCAAACCTCCCGGAGGGACAAGCGTTCACGATGAAGAAACATATTATTTTTGTGGACCGGGATGTCGAATTGCTTTTGAAAAAGACCCTGTCTCATATCTATCTGGAGAAAAACGTTTAGACATGTGACCCTCAAGGCCGTAAGGTTAGTCGTCTGATTTAGACCCAAAGAGCCTCTTCATATTGTTCGTATATTTTCTGAATGATTCCCGTACTCGGGAGTCGGCCAAAAAGTAATCTCTCGTTCCGTAGTTATCGTCTTCGAGATCCATCGCATCCAATAGTGCATTAAATTCATCTAATTCGTCTTGGAATTTCTGTCTGTGAGCACTCCACTCTTCCCTTCTCTTCATGCACCACCTCTTCTAATTGGTATAACAAGGATATCTGGTATGAGCATAAATTGTAATTACCCAATATCAATAAATATTCACGGTTTACCTGTATAATCAATACGATATAAAACACTCTAGTTATACAAGGCGCGTTCGTCTAGCGGCCTAGGACACCGCCCTCTCAAGGCGGAGATCACGGGTTCAAATCCCGTACGCGCTACCAATATCTCTTCCGAAACAGGATGCTAATCGATCAATTTAGGTATTTCAAAAATAAATTTTGATCCTCCACCAGAAATCGTTTCAACCCATATATTACCCCCGTGAGCCTCCACAAATTCTTTTGCAATAGACAACCCCAATCCACGCCCGCCTGACTCTTTATTCCTCGAAGAATCAACACGGTAAAACCTATTAAATATCAATTCCACATCGCTAGGCGGTATCCCAGGGCCTTTATCTGATACTGAAATACGAAACATTCCATCGTTTTCTTCTAAATCAATGTCTACTCTCGATCCTCCCGGGCTGTATCTTAATGCGTTATTTAACAGATTAGTAATAACTTGTTTTATCCTTTCTTCATCAATCAAAACAAGTTCATTGGATTTCTCGAAATTTGCCAAAAGCGAAACATTTTTTTCACTTGCTCTTAAGCCAAAAGCGTTCACAACCCCATCAATTGTTGACCCTAGTGACCTCATTTCTTTTTTGAGTTTGAGATCTCCTGAATCTACTTCTGCTAACACCCGTAGGTCCTCGACAACATTTGACAGCTGCAGGATCTGATCATGCATGATTTTCATATTCTTATCATTAGGTTCTAAGATTTCATCCTCAATTGCTTCTATATATCCTTGCATATTAGATATTGGCGTACGGAGCTCATGTGATATATCTGCAATCAATTTCCGTCTTTGTTGGTGCGCAAGATCCATCTGCTCTGCCATAAGATTGAATGATTCAGCTAACTCACCAATTTCCCCAGAACCCTTTATTTCAACTCTTTCAGTAAGTTGCCCGCTTCCAAATCTTGAAACAGACGACCTCAATTGGCGAATAGGTGATAACACCCAGTTGGATGTGAGAGAAGAAATAATTAAACCAAAAATTGATCCGATGATGCCTGCTACAACCAATGACCTATTGATTCCACTAAATAAACGACTTTCTGATGGTGGTGGTCGAAAAGCATCGGCAGATGGGCCAACGGCAATGTTAGATATGTTAGACATGTTGTTAATAGGTGACTTACGAAATTGATCATTAAGTGGCGATTTATTATTAAGTTCTTTTAGATATCGGATTCTCGCTTCCGGTATCTGTTCTCTAGATAAAGATTTGTCTAACATTAGGGAGCGGAGTTTTCTCTCTGTATTTGAATCAAAAAGTATTCGACCTTGTTTATCTTGAAATACTACTCGTCTTCCGACAATATTTGCCAAAGAGGAAATTTCGTTGGCTATCTCATTCGGAGTTCTTTTTGATAAATTGTTCTGCTCGCTAAAATAGTTTTGAATTCTTTGAATTTGGGCTTCCGAGGAACGAGTTTGAAATTCTGAAACTTGTACCTCTACCATTCGGGTGGCAAACAAATTAACAATCAATAAACCCAAAAACAGAACCAACAAGGATCCTATGAAAATACGTACCCGCAAGCTACCAAAAAAACTATGCATCACCAAACCTATATCC
>JAPYRO010000026.1 GCA_029941095.1 Dehalococcoidia bacterium | reverse complement strand
TAGTAAGCGCGGGAATCCACTCTGTACCAACAGGCCAAGATGACTCGTCCGACGCTTTAGGTCTATCAAAAACAGCCACACTTAGGCTAATTATTCTTCCTCAAGCATTGAAGGTTATCATCCCTCCAATGATAAATCAGTACTTAAATCTATCTAAAAATTCGAGTCTTGCGATAGCAATCGGTTACCCAGATGCTTTTTTTGTGGGCAGGACGATGATCAATCAAGCAGGTAGAGCGGTACCTATTTTTGGCATGATAATGCTATGTTACGGCCTTATTAGCTTGGTATGGTCCGTCGCCGGAAACATTTTCAATCGCAAGATCAGTAGTGGGAGAAATTAGATTGGCTATTCAACAAGCGAGATCAATATCTAATATAAGTAATGCAGCGTATAATTGGGCCCGAAAAAACCTATTTGGTTCCCCTCTAAATATTTTGATTTCCCTACTGATTTTTCCGTTGTTAGTTTATTTATTTATATCCTCCATTGACTGGATATTAAACGAAGCTGAGTGGGATGCAGTAACTTCAAATATTAGGCTATTTCTTATCGGCCAATACCCTCAAAGCGAAGTATGGAGAATTGGCGTAGTTTCTTCCATAACAACAATGTTATTGGGCATTTCTTGGCATCTAAAAGGTTTGGTATTTCGACGTTTAAGCTTAATAATATTACTACCCTTAATAACACTGATCTTGATACCGCCTATTTTCCTTGATATCAGTATCGTTCTTAGATCATGGTTAGTAGTCGTAAGTTCCGGAATCTTAGTCGGCTACAATGTGTCACGATTCTGGTCAATTTCTAGTAAGAACCTATTAATCTCATGGTTACTCAGTATGTTAATCGATTTCATACTTTTGAGAGGAATCGAAGGGGTTGAAATACTGCCTTATGTATCAACAAATGAATGGGGTGGGCTGCTCCTGACATTTTTCTTGGCGATCATTGGCATATTGTTATCTTTTCCTTTGGGCATTTTTCTTGCACTAGGAAGAAGAAGCAAATTGCCGTTCCTAAAGGGAGCTTGCGTGGTATTCATTGAGTCGATAAGAGCAGTTCCATTAGTCACTTTATTATTTATGGCACTAATAATAGTCCCTTTATTACTCCCTGAAGGGTGGAGATTAGACAGAGTTGGGCGTGCTATTGCCGCCATCACTGTTTTTAGCGGAGCCTACATGGCAGAAAATGTAAGAGGAGGTCTAGCCTCTGTCCCAATAGGTCAAACAGAGGCAGCAAAAGCATTAGGATTGGGGCCCTTGTTGACCACAACATTAATTGTACTACCGCAAGCTTTAAGAAACGTTATACCTGCTATAGTTGGGCAATTCATAAGCCTGTTCAAAGATACTAGCCTTGTTGTCATAGTTGGGCTGTTAGACTTGGTAGGGATCGGGAAAGCAGTAGTTCTTGGAAACGTTGAATATATAAACCAACAAGCAGAAGTATATTTATTTATAGCAGCTGTATATTGGGTATTCACATTTTCAATGTCACACGTGAGTCAAATACTAGAGCAATCGCTGGGAGTAGGTGATAGATGAGTATTGAAATAGATACGGATCATCCGATAATTCTTTTCGAAGATGTACACAAGTGGTTTGGGGATTTTCATGTTCTTAAAGGTATAAACATAGAGATAGATAAAGGCGAAGTCGTTGTAGTTTTCGGACCTTCTGGATCTGGGAAATCAACCTTTATAAGAACAATTAATCGCTTAGAAGAACACCAAAATGGGAAAATTACTATCGATGGGATAGAACTTACCACCGATTTAAAGAATATCGAGGCGGTTAGAAGAGAAGTTGGTATGGTTTTCCAATCATTCAATTTATTCCCGCATCTTACGGTTAGAGACAACATCTCACTTGCACCTATGAAAGTTCGAAAATGGTCCAGACAGGAAGCAACAAGCATATCTGAAGAACTACTGGAACGGGTCGGTATATCAGATCAAGCAGATAAGTACCCTGCCCAACTTTCGGGAGGCCAGCAACAAAGAGTCGCAATCGCTCGATCTCTAGCCATGCAACCAAAAATCATGCTATTTGATGAGCCAACATCTGCATTAGACCCAGAAATGATTAAAGAGGTCTTAGACGTGATGAAAGAACTCGCATCCTCGGGAATAACAATGGTTGTGGTAACGCACGAAATGGGTTTTGCACGTGAGGTAGCAGACCGTTTAGTAATGTTTGATGAAGGAAATATTGTTGAGGCAGGGAGCCCGGAAGAGATATTTGATAATCCTGAGAACGATCGAACAAAACTATTTTTGTCTCAGATATTATAAACAAATACTTTACATGGACAACTTACTTATGTTACTTTCGAAACAAGTTGATTAATGCTGGTGCCCCATAATTAATTGGGGAGAATAGGGAAGACGGTTAGAATCCGTCGCGGATGCGCCACTGTAAGAGAATTCTGTCGTTATTACTATTAAGAACACGACGTTTTTTGAGTCAGGAGACCTGCCAGTAACAAAGACTACTACTCTCTTCGCATTTCAAGAGAAAAGTCTTAGGCCAAGTATTATTACTGGACTAAACTGAACCTCTTAATCGAAATCAATTGGAGGTTCGTTGTTAAGTAATAACAGTAAAATAAATGGACAAAAATCTTTACGTGCAAGGTTGTTTGTTGGAAGTTCAGTCCTTACAATCTTATTAGGTTTTACCGTCTTACTTTCTGTGTCCGTCGGACCAGTCCCCATCTCAATCGAAAAAGTTTTAAGTGTTCTCTTAACACTAGGTCCGATCGAAACAACCATTCACAGCCCTCTCGAATATCTAATAGTTACCGAACTAAGATTACCTAGAATTATTGTAGGGCTATTGGTAGGAATAGGCTTAAGTGTTGCTGGCGTTACGATGCAAGCTCTATTTCGAAACCCGATGGCAGATCCCGGAATCATTGGTATTTCCGCAGGAGGCTCATTTGGTGCTGTAATAGCGATCGCATTACAATTAGATCAACAATCACTTATTTCGGTCCCCGGATGTGCTTTCATCGGATCAATGGCATCAGCGATGATCGTGTATTCTTTCGGCCATTCGAAAGGTTATCTGTCGATGCCGGCCCTACTTTTATCAGGAGTCGCGGTATCCGCATTTTTTAGCTCCCTAATTTCTGCCATAGTTGTACTTGAAAATGACTCAAACTCTGTCAGGGAAATATTGTTCTGGCTTGCTGGAGGATTAGATTCGCGATCCTGGGACCATGTAATAACCGCAGGCCCTCTCATAATATTGGGATCCATCATTATCATATTTTATTCGCGTGATTTAAATCTCTTAAATTTGAACGATTCCGATGCTAAAGCTCTAGGCGTAAATATAAATTTTGCCAGGCCCATGTTAATAATCTTATCTGCTTTACTAACAGCGATGGCGGTAGCGGTCAGTGGAACGATAATATTCGTAGGTCTCATAACTCCCCACATGTTGCGTTTAATCGTTGGACCCGACCATCGTATTTTAGTTCCTTTATCGGCACTTGCTGGGGGTATATTCGTAGTATTAGCTGATACATTGGCTAGAACGATGATACAACCAGCTGAATTACAAGTGGGTATGGTTACATCTTTTTTGGGAGCTCCATTTTTCCTATTCTTATTAGTAAAAAATAAGAGCCGACTACAAACTTTTTAGGAGGAAATGAGAGTGGACACAAAGAATCTAACGAGGTCGATCAGTAAGCCTTATTTAATTACAATCATCTCAGCGATTGTTGGATCCCTAGTCTTAATAGTTATCATGAACAATTTGAATAAAACCGATACAACAATAAGTGAAACATTAAACCAACAAGAATCACCAGTAACAAATTTAGAAGAGAATTGGCCTAGAGAAGTTAGCGTGTTCAATGGAACAATATCAATACTTAAAAAACCTCAAAGAATACTTACAGCCTCGGTCGGTCATGATGAGTTAACAATTTCCCTGGTTGGCCTAGACAGACTTGTTGGGGTGGCAGGCATTACAAAAGACCCTACGTATTCAAACGTAGCCTCACTCGTCAAAAACATCCCGGAAATCGATAGAGATCCTGAAAATATAGTAGCCTTAAATCCTGATATTGTTGTAACCAGTCAGTACTTTCCAGAAGAATCAATAGAAAGATTAAGTGACCTGAAAATAACAGTGGTGCAGACTGAATTAGCAGCTAATATAAAAGAACAAATCGAGAACATATTGCTTTTAGGATATATATATGGTGAAGAGGAGCGAGCAAATATTTTGTCCCTGGAAATCAGCAACAGGTATGAGTATATCCATTCAATAACTAAAGGTAAAAGCCAGGAGGAAAAAAAGAAAGTAGCATCAATTACCAGATACTCAGATCAAATATGGACTGCCGGAAGTAATTCAACTGAAGGTATGATAATAGATGCCGCTGGAGGGATAAATGTAGCATCTACATCTGGAATAATTGGAAACGCAACCACAAGCATAGAAGGTCTAATAGTGATGGCACCCGAAATAATAATTATTACACAACCTAAAGAATTCGGAGGAGCAGAACTCCGAAATGATTTAATAACCAATGAGGTTACACAAAAGATTCCTGCCGTCATGGAAAACCAAATTTACTTTATGGAAACAAGGCACTTTACTACTTTATCTTTTTGGAACATCAGAGGAATAGAGGAGCTGGCCAAAATCTTATGGCCCACACATCTAGAGAAACAAACATTCGGGGGGTTTAGTCTTCCTAAATAATTTACTATAATAGACAGGAATAATATACAAATCACTGTATATTATTCAACAATCGGAAATCTGTAGATATTATTTAGGAGATAAAAATGGCAACCACCAATGGTAAGACAGTACCAATCGTATACACCTTAAAAACATGCCCTTCTTGCATTGTTCTAAAAGAAGATTGGGAAAAAGAATCCATTAAATTTGAGGAGAGACAAGTAGATCAAAATCAAGATTGGTTGGATGAAGCTCGCGAGTTTGGCGACATCGTTCCAATCGTCGTATATCCAGACGGAAAAGTAACTATGGGTTACAAGGACATGATAGGCTGTAATATAGGTTAAATAAATCCGCTGACTAGGAGTAGATTTGATGTCAAATAGCATGAGTGTTGTAAATTTAGAAAGATATAATTCAGGCTTCACTTACGAAAATTACATACAACAAATTAAAGTAAACAAAGATAGATTTGAAACATATTACGAAAGTGCAGCACTGACAAAAGAAGACCAAGATTTTTTTGCCAACGCTTCATCGATGCCTAACGGAATTAAAAAATTAATGATAATAGGAGAAGATTGGTGTCCAGACGTGTTCAGAGGTATGCCCGTATTCGCGAGAATTGCTGAAGCTGCAGGAATCGAAACACGAATTTTCCCAAGAGATGACAACCTAGACATGATGGATGAATTTTTAAAAGATGGTGAATTTGCATCTATACCCGTAGCAGTATTTTATGACGATAAACTCAATGAAATCACAAGATGGATCGAGAGACCCGTGGTAGGATACGACCAATCCAATCAAATCACTGATCAAGTCGCAAAAGATATGGCGAACGCCGACGATCAGGAACAAAGAAAATCCATAAGAGATCAAATTTATGCTCTATATCCATCGTGGCAAAAGGAGACCGTTGTAGAAGTCAAAAATTTACTCAACCAGAAACTACCTAGTAAATCGTAATAATATTTATCGTTTGTCTATTTACCGTTAGCTAGGCCCTTTGTTGCCAAATAATCAGATTGATGAGCAATATATTGCAAGATGTTATTCTCAACTTGTTCATGCCTTTTATTAATCCAAGCTTCAAGACGTACTTGATTAATGTTGGACTTAGTTGAAAGTGCTTCGTATACAGTATTAATAATATAATGAAGAAAATACGACGTATTTTCATCATATCCACTGTCAGAAGGATAGACCATCCAGTCTGAGCTACCAGCCGCTAAGATCTCCCATTTAGAGTCTACTAGTAATGATAAAAGATGGCGGCCAGTTCTACTATCAATCATTGTTTGGTGGTACTGATCCTCGATAATTGAGTCGAATTTATCATCTATGGCTGGCCCAAAATAAGTCATCCCATCAAAATTTATGGACGAGTAGAAAAGCCCATCCTGTTTCAATATAGAAAAAATATTTGGTAAAATTTGTTTTAGATTTAATAGATCGAGGACAGCCTGAGCAATAACAAGATCTGTATCCTGAACGCCCTTTGCTGACTCTATAAATTCTAAGGCATCCTGATCAATTAAATTTAATCTTAGGCTAAATGAACCTCTTGTAATAATAAACTTATATGGTCCAACAATCTCGATTAAATAATTTGATCTTTCAGCAAAGCTTATAATCCTTTCCTTGGCCTCTTCAATGTTAGATCGAGAAATATCAAAAGCCGTATAGTCAGCACTAGGAATTATATTTGTTTCCAATAAACGCTCTACCATAGTTCCTATACCTGCTCCAATTTCAATAATCTTTATTGGGGGGCCGGAAGCTTTGCGATCTAATTTTGCTGATAACGTATCTAAAACTCTTTTGTTTAAAGCTAAATCATCAATTTGTTTCTTGGACGCCAAATATCTCTGATAGTTATACTGATAATTCATATTGTTCTAATATTCCTCCAAAATCTTTATAAGAAAATCTCTCGAGCTAATACCAGAATCTCTCCATGTTGGATAGCTATTATATGTATCTAGCGCATTTGTGCTCATACTCGTTAAAACATCCTTATCTGTGATTAAAACTTTGAGGTATGACGCCAGGTTTCCGCTATCACCAGCAGCAACTAAATAGCCATTCTCTCCATGCTTTATAATTTCTCGAGCTGCCCCTTCGGTACTAGCTATCGCAGGAAGGCCAAAACTCATACCTTCTAGGTATACAATACCAAATCCTTCCCAGGAAGAAGGAACCACCAGGACATTAGAACGCCGTAGTTTTTCCTGTAATTCGCTGTCAGATAAGATTCCAGAAAATGTTATATGGCCTTCCATACCCAGAAGTCTTATCCGCTTCCTGACGGTATCGGAGTATTTAATATCTACCTCCATATTTCCGACCACATCTAAATGCCAAAGATTACTATCAATTAGATTAAGTGCTTCTACAAGAACCCGTAACTGTTTCCTAGGTATTAAGTTACCAATGAAAATAATATTCAATCGGTCATTAGAGGCTACTCGAGCCTCAACAAATTCGTTTGTTATCTTTTCATTGAATCGATCTCCTCCAGGTTTAGACACAACATACGGTCTATCTGAATCAGTAAGTTGTTTAACACTTTCCTTAGTAGTGTCGCTATTAAAAATATACCCATCGACGGAATTCAAATACATTTTTTCTGTTTTCCGGTATATCCACTTTGCAATACTGCTATGTGACTCATTCGACCTCAGGTGATGGACTATTGAAATTACTGGATAGGTTTTGCGCATTTTTCTATTTAAAACGAAAAGAGACGGATGATTCAATTCGTCTTGTAACATCAGATCGATATCAATATCGTTCATGATTTCTATCAACTCTCTGGACCAATTATCAGCAAAATTAGAATAGTAAGATTTATTAGGGATCGATATTATTTGAACATCGTCACCTTGAGATCTGAGGTAATCCACCAACATCCGATCATATAAGTAGCCACCAGAGAGACTATTTATGCTTCCATAGATGACTAAACCAATTTTCATTTTAGAGTTCGTGTATGAGATGCCCATGCATTTGCATCTTCCCACAATTTAATTTCAACAGAAGAAAGCTTGATGCTTGATAATTTTGAACAAAAAATATCTCCTATAATCTTGCAAAAATTCTCCAAACTAGGGTTCAGTCCTTGAAATTCGGAAAATTCATTTAAAGTGTTGTCTTGATAAGTACTAACGATATCATTGATCGCGCTTTCAACTTCAACAATATCTACTAAATAGCCATGTTTATCTAATTGTTCATTTTGGATTATTATTTCAAGTCGGTAATGGTGCGAATTCAGTTGGTTTTCTCTTCCCCAATCTCCTCCGATCAAATAATGCTGCGCTATAAATTCCCTCGAAACCGCTACTTTATACATATTTATCCTCTAACAAAAAACCTTCCTCAGTCTATTCATTATATTCAAAAATTATCTGTAAAATATCTCCGGGGTTTCGGTCAATATTATCATAAGCCAAACTGGCTTCTTCAATAGAATACCTATTAGTAATCAAAGTTGACGGCTCGATGTCTTTAATTAGGTCCCATGCAACCTTAAATCTACGTTCTTTGGTCCATCGGCCAGAAAATTTAGGGTGAATGCTACTCACTTGACTACTAGATATTGTTATTCTGTTTCGATGAAAAGAGTTACCTAAAGATAAAATACTCTCCTTATTACCATACCAGGATCCAACAATAATTCTGCCATTATACCCTGCTATATCTATAGCATTGTTTAGTGATCCTGGGTTTCCTGAAACCTCATATACAAGATCAAACCCTTTGTAGTCATTATGGAATATCGAATTCATGCTAGAGTCATCAAAACTATCAAAACTATAACCAGCACCAAACTCTAACGACACTTCCCTTCTCTTTGAAATCCTATCAAACGTCACTAGATTGGCTATTGGAAGAGAATTAAGTAGCCGGGTAGTTAATAAACCCACTATCCCCTGCCCTATAATTGCAACATTCTCACCAAGTACAGGTGAGCCGTCCATCAGAAAATTAAGCGCTGTTTCTATATTAGGTAAAAATAAGGCATCTTCATAACTAATCCCATCAGGTATTTCTATCACACGATCAAGAGTTACAGAAAAATAGCTTTCGTGCGCATTAAAAGCAAAAATTCGTCGGCCGATCCATTTCGGGTCGACGTTATCCCCTGCTCCTACCACCTCTCCTACTACCGAATAACCATATTGTGCGGGATAACTGAACGTTTCATTAAACTCAGGAATAAGAGGGTCTAATAACATCCCTTCTGGTAATTGGCCTCGATACACCAAAAGCTCAGTGCCAGCACTAATACCACTATAAACACTCTTTATGAGAACATTATCATCCGGGATTTTTACATCGATCGTGCGCTCTTTTACCAAAACCTCAAAAGGAGTGTTGAACAGCAAGAATCTATTTTTCAATATTCTCCCAATCAGGGGTACCCCATACTACGAAATCATCTCCAAGTTTTTCATATCCTATATTTCTAAGCCTAGGGCGAATGTTGCCTAATTTATTAATATCGCCTATTGCATTTAATCCACCGAGTAAACTAGGCGTAAGGGTGATGACAACGTGATCAACAAGTTCGTTGAGTATAAATTCAGTTATAATTTGTCGCCCTCCTTCTACCATTATCGAACGAAATCCTTCCGAATATACGGTTTCAAGAATATCATCAAGATCAAGTTTACCCTCGCCATCGATATTGACCGACGAAACTCGCAACCCAGCTGCTTCCAATTTCTTTTTCTTATCAATAGAAGCATTTGGCCCACAAAAAACCCACGCTGGTGGTCCGGAATTTCGGAGCATATTCGCACTGGTAGGAAATCGTAATTTACTGTCAAGAATAATTGGTTGGGGGTTTACTCCCTCAACTTCCCGCACAGTCAGATCTGGATCATCAGATAAGATCGTACCAATACCCACCAATATCAGATCATGCTCTGACCGAAGAGCATGTGTCATAGCATTCGCTTGTTTCCCGCTCATAGAAAAAGGAACGCCTTGATCAAGTGCGATCGAACCATCAATGCTTTGAGCATAACTTAAGGTCACAAATGGTCTTTTTAGTTCCAGCTCATCAGCCATTTTTCTGGGAGCAACCGGAATAGGAATTCCTCTGTAAGTTTTTGTGTTAAGGTCCAGCATATGGCCCATACGCTTACTTTTTGTACTTAAATAACCAATATTATCTTGATTAGGAATAGTCTCTATTGGCTCTCTTTTAGACACATCTATACCAAATTTCTTTAGAGCATTGATCTTTGAGGAGTTATTGGTCAAAAGTTTTACCGCCTGAATACCTAAGTCTTCAAGCATAAGACAGGCAATTTCATAATCACGTTCATCTACTTGATGCCCTAGTTCTATGTTTGCGTCGACGGTGTCATAACCTTTGTCCTGAAGATTGTACGCCCGAAGTTTATCCTTTAAACCAATACCTCTACCTTCTTGCCTCAAATATATTATTACGCCAGATCCTTCTTCTGATATTTTTTCCATCGCTTGTCGCAGTTGATTGCCACAATCACAGCGCCTAGAACCAAATACATCTCCGGTAAAACACTCCGAATGAATTCGCACCAAGACATCTTTTTCGCCTTCGAGAGGTCCTGTCACTAATGCAACATGCTCTTTATCATCATGATTATTGGAATAGTATACTAACGAAAAATCCCCTTCTTTAGTTGGAATTCTCGCTGTTACATCTCTTGTTACTGTAAGATCACGCATATTTTACTATTATATAACCAAAAATATGTTAGGTGGGATCTTCATTAAAAGTGAGATTTTTAACACCAGATTTTTTCAGGCAGGTACACTTTCCGGTTCCCGCGACGACTGTTTCCAATAACCAGCATCCTGAAGCAGTTGATTTGCAGTATCGTTCATATAATTAGTATCACCATACATAGTATTGATCTCATTAATTCTGTCCGCTCCATATACGTAAGAGTTCACACTAATAGTTCGGTCTTTTGAA
>JAPYRO010000025.1 GCA_029941095.1 Dehalococcoidia bacterium | reverse complement strand
CCTCCAAGAACCAGGTCGATCGCATCAGCTTGATGAGAGAACAATGTTTCGATTCCTTTTAATTCCAAGGCGAAAGATAATAGCGGGTTAATCTTCATACTCATTTTTTTAGTTGTTGGCAAACGTGATTCAAAATGCTCAACATAATCAAGTTGGCCTTGGTATTCTGGCATCTGAGATATCAATGATAAAAATGTTTCTAAGCCCAATATTAACGCCTTTCTAGATATAATTACGGCTGACAATAGAACATTAGATCTCTACCGCCCAATGATAACATTTTGCACCACATAATTTAATCTCTTTTTAACACAATCGGTCAAATCTTATGTTTAAATAAAACACTATAAATAGAAGAGAGGAGGTAAAATTCAAATAAATGGAAATACAAAACTTATTGGACTTTCAAAAACGTGCTGCTTTCGCATATAACGAAGACGTTCTAGAAACGAGCATTTCGTCTACAGAAAGTCCAGAATCTCAGAGAGAACAGTGGTTAATAAAAAACCCGAACATCATAACGATTTCGTAACACTGTAAATCTGAAAGGGAAATCCCGGAGGAAAACATGACAAAAATGTATAAACTCATTGGAAAATACCTAGAAGAGCTCAAATAGAGAAGACATCCACAAATGGATGTCTTCTTTTTTTATTCTTACTTTTGACCAAACGCACCACAAAAAATTTCATCCCTCCAGAGTAGACAAATCAATGGTGCTATTAATTCCAACAAAAGGATTGTCGTTCTTTTCTTGTTCTACGGTGGATAGATCATTATGGCCTGGGAGTACCGCTATTTCAGGCTCGAGCACAAATATTTTTTCTTTGATGGATGCAACGAGATCTGTAAGGGATCCTCCTGGGAAATCAAATCGCCCGATCGATCCACTAAATAGCGTGTCCCCTGTTAGTACAGAATCTTCAAATAGAAAACAAGTACTTCCAGGAGTATGCCCTGGAGTGGAAAGTATGGAGATTTTCTGAGAACCAATTTGCAGCTCTACTCCATCCTTTAAATCAATACTAGGTGGCGGGGAAGCTTCTGGTTTTGCCCCCATCCAACCACCGCTACTCTCCAATTGTTCCAACAGTGGAATATCGTCGAATCCAATACCCAAAACCTCTTCTCTATCCTGTACAAAAAAAGAATTGTTAAAAACATGATCTGCATGTCCGTGAGTATTTAAAACGTACTTAACTTGAAGTTCCTTTTCGGATATCCACTGATTCAGTACTTCAGATCCCATCCCAGGATCCACTATCGCGGCATCGGTCGATAATTCAGAATACAATATGTAGCAGTTATTACCCATAGGACCAACTACAAAACGTTGAATAGGCATTAATTCTCTCCAAAATAGTATTTATTGTTACTACTATAGTCGAATCCAGTCAATTGATGAATCCGCATAGAGCATTATATTCATCTTAATCCAGTATAATAATAGTATAGAATCAATTGAATAATTAATTGAAGCTACCTTATAGCTTATTGGATTTATGATGTCATTAGATATACCTGACGTAGTCATACAAAGATTGCCACAGTACCTTAGGTCACTTAGAGCGTTCAAAAACAAGGATATAGCTTTGGTCAGTTCCACTAATTTAGGCGCCGAATCAGGTGTTACTCCAGCTCAGATTAGAAAAGACCTGAGCTACTTTGGAAAATTTGGCAAACAAGGCCAAGGATATAACGTCGAAGCTTTAACTAACGATTTGACAAGAATTTTGGGCCTTGATCAATCCTGGCCGGTAATATTATTAGGAGTAGGTAGACTAGGTAAAGCTATATTGACTTATCCTGACTTCACACCCGAAGGATTCTATATAGTAAGTGCGTTTGATAGCGATCCAGTTATTGTTGGAACTAAGGTAGCGAGCATTACCATCAAACCGGTGGAACAAATCAAAACATATATTAGAGACAATAATATTAAAATTGCGATACTAGCAGTACCAGGTGACAGTGCAGTTAATCTAATCGATGAAATAGTTCAAGCTGGTGTCAAAGGGATCTTGAATTATGCTCCCATAACTCCAAAAGTTCCGGAAAACGTGCAAATCCAAAACATAGACCCGGTTCATTCTTTACAGACCATGACGTTCCATCTATCGGAAATAAATTCCAATCCAAATAATTAGTCAGCACGCTCAGCAGCATCAGCTAAGATGGTAACCTTATCACTCGCTATCTGAGCGAAACCTCCTGTGAGAGAGAATTTTATCTCCGCTCCATCTTGACGAGCGGTTACAGAACCAACTGCGAGAACAGTAACAATCGGAGCGTGTCTTGGTAATATCCCTAGCTGTCCATCAATACCAGGCAAGGACACTGAATCAACATCTGCATCAAATGCCATCTTATCTAGAGCAACAATTTGTAACCTAGTTGTCATCTTTTAATCCTCGCTTGCTAGTTGCTTGCCCTTTTCTACAGCCTCGTCAATCGTTCCTACCATGTAGAACGCCTGCTCCGGTAAATTATCATGCTGACCATCTAATATTTCTTGGAATCCACGGACTGTCTCTTGTATGGAAACATATTTCCCAGGAGTTCCAGTGAAGGTTTCGGCCACGAAAAACGGTTGAGAAAGGAACCGCTGTATTTTACGGGCACGAGCAACGGTAAGTTGGTCATCTTCAGACAACTCTTCTAGTCCAAGGATAGCAATTATATCCTGCAATTCTTTGTATCTCTGCAACACACCCTGCACCCCTCTTGCCGCATCATAATGATCCTGTCCAATAACATTAGGATCAAGAATTCGACTTGTAGAAGTCAATGGATCAACAGCCGGATACAATCCTTGCTCAGCTATAGATCTTTCTAAAGCGATGACCCCATCAAGGTGACCGAAAGTTGTGGCAACACCAGGATCTGTATAGTCATCGGCGGGAACGTATATTGCCTGTACAGAAGTGACAGATCCTTTCTTTGTTGAAGTAATACGCTCTTGTAGAGCACCCATTTCAGTTGAAAGAGTCGGCTGATAGCCTACAGCTGATGGCATTCTCCCTAAAAGTGCTGAAACTTCCATACCAGCTAGAATATATCGATAAATATTATCGATAAATATCAATACATCTTGACCCTCAACATCTCTAAAATATTCAGCCATTGTGAGACCTGTTAGTGCTATTCGAGCTCTAACACCAGGTGGCTCATTCATCTGTCCAAAAACTAAAGCTGTCTTATCTATAACTCCTGATTCTTTCATCTCATTCCAAAGGTCGTTACCTTCCCTAGAACGTTCACCAACACCTGCAAAGACAGAAAATCCACCATGCTCAGTTGCAAGATTTCTTATCAATTCAAGAATTACGACCGTCTTTCCAACTCCGGCACCACCATATGCTCCAATCTTTCCACCTCTCGCGAAGGGGGTAATTAGATCGATTACCTTAATTCCGGTCTCAAGCATCTGTGTGCTAGTTTCTTGCTGGTCAAAAGGAGGAGGAGCTCGATGGATCGGCCATTTTTCTTCCGCACCTACCTCACCTTCATTGTCTAGTGGTTCCCCAAGGACGTTAAACAAGCGGCCTAAAGATGCACGGCCAACGGGGACAGAAATAGGATCACCGGTATCTATTACCTCTATGTCTCGTCGCAGGCCTTCAGTAGGACCCATAGCTAAACATCGAACCCAATTATTACCAATATGTTGCTCAACTTCAAGAACTAATGAAGATCCATCATCCATTGTAATATTGAGTGCATTAAACACTTCAGGCAAAGAATCCTGGTCAAATTCCACGTCGACCACTGTACCAATAATCTGAACAACTCGTCCGTTTGCCATCATAGCTCCTTAAAACTAAATTTATATATGTACCATATTTTTTGATTCGATCATCTCAAGTATCGAGGGAATTTCAATTTCACTCAAATTATCAACTAATATATCAGCATAAGAAAGATCAAAATTACCTGTAAGAGGGGTCTTTAGACCTATCGTAAATAGCCCAGCCTTCTTAGAAGATTCGATACCAGAAATTGAATCCTCGATCGCTATGCTACATGCAGTATCAAATCCACTCTTTTTTGCTGCAAGCAGATAAATCTCAGGCGCAGGTTTCGAAGCTACTACGTCATCACCTGTAATAACACAATCAAAGTAATCGTCTAATCCTAAAAGGTTCAATTTATAATATGTCCACTCGTGGCTGCCAGAGGTTACCAAAACGCTCCCAAGTTTGTTATCTTCAAGTGAATCGAGTACCTGTCTAGCATCATCACGCAAAACCATATGATCGTTTAACGCAACCTTCAAGATTTCTTTATAAACTGACTGCTGATAATCCACAGAATCTTTAAAATCATACCGCTCAGCAAGGTACTCCCAAGTTACTGAGGTCGGCTTTCCGATAAAATTACCATACTCTGATGGTGTCAAAGGAGGTTTATTCATATTAGTGAAGAGGGTGTTGAGCGTCTGGAAGTAAATAGGTTCGGTATCCACTAAGACCCCATCAAAATCGAAAAATACACCTCTATTTAGATTGCCAGTTTTCATTTGGTTTCACCTGAAGCGAAAGAGTTTATGTTAGGAATATTACTCGGAAACAAAGCTGGCAAATCGATATCCGCTAACTTATCGACTACATCGTTAGAAGCCTCAAAATCATCTGGGGTGGACCACACTGTCTTAACAGCAATAGTGTACATCCCAGCAGATCTCGCACTTTCCATCCCGACACGGGAATCTTCGATAGCCAAACATAAAGACGGTTCAACTCCTATTTGCCTTGACGCCTCAATATAAATACTAGGATCAGGCTTGGCTATTTTAACCTCGTTACGAGTTATAATGGCGTCAAACATTGTTTCTATATCCATAAGTCTTAGCCTTAAAAGAGCCCGGTCTCTATCTGCAGAAGTGGCAAGCGCAAGAGGAATTTTCATTTCCCTTACCTTAGAAAGAAAATCTATCGCTCCTGGTATTGGCACGAGATCTTTTTCAAATCGATCGCGAGCCAATAAATCTATTCTCTGAGTGTACTCTTCCATAGAAAGACCCAGGCCTCTCAATCTATTCAATTGTTTCCATATCGATTCATTATCTAACCCGACCAATTGTCTTGCTTCTTCAAATTTAAGAGTTTGGAAATTTTCGTCAGATAATAGTTGGTTAATCGCTGCGAGAAACAACGTCTCTGTATCTGTTAAAACTCCATCTAAATCACAAATTACGGCAGACAAAGAAGGACGTTTTGTTTTAATATCTGTATTTTTCTGTTTGTTCATTGAAAATTTACCGCACTATTTATTCTCAAGGGCTGCAACACCACCGACCAAATCTAACAATTCGCTGGTAATCGCCCCTTGGCGTGCTTTGTTATATTCCAAGTTAAGATCTTCAATCATTTCACCAGCAGCGTCAGTAGCTTGCCTCATAGCTACCATACGGGCAGATTGTTCAGAAGCCGCATTTTCAAGCACTGCTTGATAGATTTGCATTTCGACATACCGAGGTAAAAGGCTACCGAGAACACTTTCAACATCTGGCTCATACTCGTAACCTGCTGAATTCACCTTCACTTCTTCGTCTGAATCAACTACAAACTGCGAAGGTTCAATAGGAAGTAATTGCGTGAGTTCAGCTGTTTGGACAGCTGTATTAACAAATTTTGCGTAAACTATGAATACTCGATCTACTACTCCATCGATATAATCTTTCATAACTCTAGATGCGACAGGCTCAAGGTCTTCCGGAGACGGAAAATCTCCAATCCCAATTTGTTCCCCAACTATCTCTAGTTTACGCCTAGATATGAAATCTCTTCCTTTCTTACCGACGTTATAAAAAGAAACTGGTGTAGCTTCATTGGACGCAAATTCTAAAGCTTTCTTATTTAGGTTCGAATTAAGACCGCCACATAAACCACGATCAGGAGTAAAATGAATCACTAGAGATTTTACTTCTTCTCGCTTCTCTAAAAATGGATGCAATTCATCGACCCCAGCTGAAGCAGATGCCGTTAAATCGCTAAGAACCTCTAGTAATTTCGCGGAATATGGTCTCGATTCTACAACTCTCTGCTGCGCACGCCTCATTTTTGCGCCGGCAATCAATTCCATCGCACTAGTTATACGCGATGTATTGCTCACACTGGTCATTCTTTGTTTTATCTGTCGAGTATTTGGCAAAAATAAACCCTTTCTTTAACTAATTACCCGGTCTTTAGTAGGCTCCGCCTTCTTTGAATTCGTTAATCGCTTTTGTTAAAGCTTCTGAAGTTTCATCACTTATATCAGCTTCAGAACGAATTATTTCTCCTATTTGTGCATAGTTACTATCCATGAACATATATAAAGCAAGTTCGAAATCTCTCGCCTTTTCAATAGGTACATCATCCATCAAACCCTGGCTGCCAGCGAAAAGAATGATGGCTTCCTTTTCAACGGGGAGGGGCTCATATTGCCCTTGTTTAAGCAATTCAGAAAGGATTCTACCTCTCTCTAATTGTCGTCTTGTTGACGCATCTAGATCATCACTACCAAATTGGGCAAATGCCTGCAGATTCCTATACTGAGCCAAATCAAGCCTCAAAGTTCCAGCAACTTTTCTTATAGCTCGAGTTTGTGCTGCGCTGCCTACTCGAGACACTGATAAACCTGCATTCACAGCTGGCCTTGTCCCAGCATTAAACAGCTCAGTCTCTAAATATATCTGCCCATCTGTAATCGATATTACGTTAGTCGGGATATATGCAGACACGTCCCCAGCTTGTGTTTCAATGATGGGCAATGCTGTTAGAGTACCACCACCTAGTTCTTCAGATAAGCTAGCAGCGCGTTCAAGAAGCCGGCTGTGTAGATAAAACACATCTCCGGGATAAGCTTCTCTACCCGGGGGCCTTCTAAGTAATAGAGAGAGTTGCCGGTAAGCCCAGGCATGCTTAGTCAGATCATCATAAACAATTAATGCATCTTTCCCTTGTTCCATAAATTCTTCGGCAATAGCACATCCAGTGTAGACAGAAAGATACTGCATAGCAGCAGGATCGGCAGCATTAGCTGCAACAACAACGGTATGTTCCATTGCACCATTCTCTTCCAGCATCCCAACTGTCTGAGCAACTTTAGATGCTTTTTGTCCTATGGCAACATATATACAAATAAGATCGCCACCTTTTTGATTAATGATAGTATCAAGAGCGATTGCTGATTTTCCAGTGGACCTATCGCCAATAATAAGTTCTCTTTGGCCTCTTCCTATCGGAACCATCGAATCCACAGCTTTAATTCCTGTTTGTACAGGGCGGTTAACAGCACTTCTTGAAGCAACATCCGGAGCAAGTTTTTCTATATCTCGGGTTTTTGTAGTTTGTATAGGTCCTTTCCCATCTATAGGGGCACCTAATGCATCAACTACTCTCCCAAGTAATGCATCTCCTGCAGGCACTTGAGCGATACGCCCTGTGGTACGAACCTCAGTTCCTTCCTGTATGCCAGCTTCACTACCCATGATGACTGCACCAACGGATTCTTCTTCCAAGTTCAAAGCCATTCCCATGGCGCCTGTTCCAAATTCAATAAGCTCTCCATACCGAACACCAGCTAAACCGTGGATATTAGCTACACCGTCTCCGATTTGAATAACAGTACCGACATCAACCGCTTCTACAGTCGAACCAAATTCTTGTATCTGGCGCCTAATAATAGACGCTATATCTTGGCCGCCAACAGCCATAGTCTCACCCTTCTTTCAATCTCTCTGTCTATTGTATTATTTACATTTCGCATAATTTGATTACCAAACAACTACCTAGCTGCCTCGTCTGTCAGCCAACCTTTCAAATTTCTCAACTTAGTTCTCGTACTTCCATCAATTACCTTATCGCCTACTCGCGCCACAACCCCTCCAATTAGATCCGGATCTACATTCGTAGAAATTCTCAATCTAACTCCGGTTTCATCACTAAGAAATTTTTCAAGTTTATCTTGAAGATCTTTTTTCATTGGAACCGCTGCAGTCAAGGTTGCTGAAACAATCCCTTTTTCTTCATCTACCATCTCTTGATAAGATTCAAAAATTGATTGGGCCAAAGACGCTCGGTTTTTCCGCACCAGAAGACTTGCTACATTCATAGCCAAATCACTTAATCCTTTTAAGTTCTCAGATATGAAACTATCTTTTTGTTCTAAAGAAATTTTGGGAGATTGTAAAAATTCCTGTACTTCCTCCATTGAAAAAACGAAGGATAGTCTCTCCAGATCAGATATCCATATATCTGAATCACCTGTCTCTTTAGAAATCTCAAAAATAGCTTGTGCATATCTGCGGCCCGAAACATTAGAAGGCATAGCTATTTAGCTCCTGACGAATCTGTTTCTACCTCTTTTAGTACATCTTCCACCAGGCTGCGATGCTTTTCTTCGTCCAAAGAAGAGCTAATAACTTTTTCAGCTGCCATAATGGCAAGATCCGCAAATTCCTTACGGACTTTCTCTATTGCATCATCGCGTTCTCTCTGAATATCAGCTTTGGCTCGCTCAATGATACCTTCTGCCTCGGTCCGAGCACCGTCTTTTGCGTCGTCTTCTATTTTGCGACTTAACTCTTGGGCCTGTTGAACTATTTGTTGAGCTCGATCACGTGATTCCGCCAAAACTTGCTGTACCTGTTCTTCACTTTTTGCTGATTCTTCTTTAGCTCTTTCCGCCTGTTCCAAAGATTCCTTAATACTATCCGACCGTTGGTCTAGCATTCGAACAACTGGGCGATAAAGAAAAACAGTAAGAAGCAATAAGAAAACACCAAAATTAATGAACTGACTTATTAGCCCTGGTATGTTAATCCCAATAGCTTCCATTACCCCTCCCTAATAGGCTTTCCAATTACCTTAGATAAGCCAAAAGTTTCGACTTGACTTACACAAATTTAATCAAAATTGCTACGACCAACGCATATATAGCTACCGCCTCAGCAAATGCTACACCAACAATCATGTTGGTTTGAATCGCGCCTGCGGCATCGGGATTTCTCCCAAGTGCTTCCATAGCCTTAGAAACAGCAATACCTATACCAATTCCAGGACCAATCGCTCCTAAACCTATCGCAAGTCCCGCCGCGATCTGCTGAGCTCCGACGTCTGTTATGCCACCCGCTTCTTGAGCAAAAGCGACTCCTGTAGTCATCGCAATCATAGATAAAACAATTGCCACGATGGAAAAAACCCGACTGTGGTTAAACATAATACCGACCATATTCCCTCCAATTAATTATTTCTTAACTATTATATACTTTGGTTTCCAGTTTTTTAACTACTAGAAATCAATTAGTTCACCATTTCTCACATACATTAACTCCCATGCTCTTCTTCACCATGATGGCTCACGGCGAGAATTCCAAAAATCAACGTCAGTATGGAAAAAATAAACGCTTGTATCATACCGAAAAAGAGTTCCATAACGAAAACACCCATAACCAACCCAAGAGGGAAGAAGAATGAAGCCATCAATATTAATATTTCACCTGCGAAAACATTTCCAAACAATCGGAATGTAAAGCTTACTAACCTAACTAATTCACTGACTAAATCAATTAGTCCTACAAAAACATCTATAAAACCAAACCCAATGTTCCCTTTGAGTAATCTCTTAAAATTAAAGAACTTGGATAAGTATCCAAAAAATCCAAGCCCAGCAACCCCCCAGAATTCGACGAACAAAAAGCTCCAAAGTGCTATCGCTAGAGGAGTGTTAACATCGGTGTTTGCTGGCCTCAATACTGGAACTAAATGTCCAGCTGTTAGACCAGATTCCTTAAGTTCTTTGCTCTGGCTCTCAAAATTTCCCTCTGTTGTATGAAGGTCAAATTCATCGCTTTCAACTCCATCAATCTGATAGGAGAATCCCCCTAAGGGAATATTTTTTGTAGAGGAATCAACGATAAATAAGTGGGCATGCGGATCAGATTCACCAGACTCAATAATATGCTCGAACACTGTTTCGGCTTCAACAAATTTATAAACAGTCCCAGTCCCAGGAACAAATCCCAACCAATTTGCTCCAAGAATAAACAGGAAAATTGTAGCGACAACAGGAAAAAAGCGCCTACCATTTATAGGCCCAGCTGCACGTTCACATAAATTCAATAACGCTTCAACAATAATTTCAACTAATGATTGAAATCGCCCTGGAACGGTTTTCATGTTGCGTGTACCTACAAAAACCAATAGCAAAACAGCGATCATAGCTATTTGTTGCTGTATAACCGTACTTCTTATCGGGATTGAAAAAATATGCCCAATTGGCTCTATTACGAGAGTCGGGATTTCAAGTGGGCCTTTCAAAAAAACAATGCCGAGGCCCATAAATAATATTCCGACAACTAGGCTTAGTAATATCCTTGGACGTGCCAAAGAACCCTCCCTTTAACTAGATTATTTACGCTTTTTATCATTTATCGAACGGCGCAACAAAGGCTTCGCCATTCTATACGAACCAACAAAAGCTACTAGCAAACCAAAAATCAAACCTAATAAAGTAAAAACAGGGGTAAGACCAATTTTGTCATCGATCCATACACCTAAAACTACCCCTCCAACTATAGCAATTGCTATATACCAACCCAGTATCAACAACCGAAATGCGGCCTCTAATAAAACCGTTCTCCTCGACATGCCAATCACTGTCGGCGTGCGAAATTTATCACAGAAAAAAACGTTGCGTCAAGGTATTTTGACGCCTGCCGGTTGTGTTCTTCCATTATGCCAAACTCCTTAACAATACAACAAATCAATTAGAGTCATTACCTAAATTATCTAAATTTAACTCTTCGACAAAATCTCTAAATGCAGAAAGATTTTTCAATTCTTCTTCCGACAAATCTGGATCTTTATCTGTAGTTTCATGTGATGGAACGATAGCTTCTCCACTAGACTCATCAATGTATACTCCTGCTTTATCAAGAACAGAATCTGCAACATATATAGGGACTCGGGCGCGTACAGCGATTGCTATAGCGTCACTGGGGCG
>JAPYRO010000024.1 GCA_029941095.1 Dehalococcoidia bacterium | reverse complement strand
CACCAGGGCAAAATATCGATATTGAAAAATTGCCAGGTGAGGCAGGAGACCGAGTTGAATTCGATAATATATTGTTGCTCCAAGATAACGACTCTGTAACGGTAGGTCAGCCTACGGTTAAGGGGGCAAAAATCATCGCAGAAATAGTTCAGCAAACAAAAGACAAAAAAATTACGGTGTTCAAATATAAAAATAAAACGCGATATAGAAGGAAACAGGGTCATAGACAACAAATTACGCAACTTTCAATTAGGCAAATATTAACTAAATAGGTATCGGGCAAAAACGTACAGGGAGATAAACATGGCACACAAAAAAGGTGGAGGAACCACAAGAAACGGTAGAGATAGTCAAGGACAAAGGCTAGGTGTCAAAAAATACGATGGTGAAATCGTGCGAGCAGGTAATATTATATTAAGACAAAGAGGCACACGAATATATGAAGGAGTTAATGTCGGCAGAGGCCGAGATTTCACCTTATATTCTAAAATAGATGGAACCGTAAAATTCGAGCACAAAACTAAAGCCAAAAAAAGAGTTAGCGTATACCCCATCGAATCGGCCTAGAGTCGACAGCGCAGTTACGAAACCAATCTTAATAAAGGAACTATTATGAAATCGGAAATTCATCCCAAGTACGGCCATTCAGATGTGACATGCGCCTGTGGCAATACATGGGCAACCGGATCAGTTCAGGAAAATATTAAAGTCGATATATGCGATCAATGCCATCCTTTTTATACAGGCCAGCAAAGAATAGTGGATACTTTAGGACGTGTAGAAAGAATGAGAAAACGATACGCACAACAAGATCAAGAGTAGCGTTTGATAGCATCATTAAAAACCTTTATACAGTAAATTTTGTTTAATAATTACGGAAGAGCACCAGGTCACGAGCAACACAACATATGAATCTTCTTACTCAAAAAACATCTGCTAATTATGGCGGTCAAGCCTTGATCGAGGGCGTTTTGATAAGAGGAATTAATGCTATTAGTGTGGCGGTCAGACGACCAAATGGTTCGATATTTGTTACGACCGAAACAATAGGTTGGAAATGGGCCCAACGCCTTCGGACGATTCCGTTGATTCGAGGAACCATCGTCCTTGCAGAAATGCTGACCTTAGGAACCAAAGCGTTGATGCTTTCAGCACAAGTTTCAATTGACGAAGGGGATACAACAGAAGATACAACGCTCTCTTCCATAGCAATTGGAGCTACTCTTTTTACAAGCACAATCCTGAGTATAGGGTTATTCTTCATTCTTCCCACTGTAGCTACTAATTTTCTCGATTCAAATTACGCAACTACAAATATCACCTCTAATATTATTGAAGGGATGATTAGGTTAGGTTTATTTATTACTTACCTAATCGTAATTGGTTTAAGCAAAGATGTAAGACGAATTTTTGAATATCACGGTGCCGAGCACATGACGGTCCATGCTTATGAGAATGGACGAGAACTTACCATAAAAAATATACGGGATTACGATACACCTCATCCCAGGTGCGGGACAGCGTTCCTTCTGGTCGTACTAATAATCGCGATAATCGTCCATGTATTGTGGACACCTCCTATCTTATGGGAACGTATTCTATCTAGGGTAATACTAATACCAATAATTACCGGCATTAGTTATGAAATTATAAAATGGAGCAGCAAATATTCTTCATACACCATGATGAAACTTATTATTGCACCCAATCTATGGCTCCAGTCTTTGACGACTAAACAGCCGGATGATAGCCAAATAGAAGTAGCAATACACGCTATGAATGGTGCAATAGAAGCAGATCAGATCAACTAATCAATCAACGATAATTGATCTTTCGAACACTACCCTAGTATTACTATGTTTATGATAAGCACTTGAATATAAGTTGAGCGAACGATTATCCAAACATCCTGGCCTCGTTCGAGCATTGATTCTACTAGTAGCCACCATTCCTACCAGAAATGTTGCCATGCTCGTGGCTACCGCCTACGACTACTCAAAATTTCTGCAATATCTTGGAGGGGGATACTTTTTGCTTCCAATAAAACAAGGAGATGGTACAAAAGATCTGCCACCTCATTCTTTGTATTTTCATCAGAATCACCCATCGCGGCTAAAGCTGTTTCACCAGCTTCTTCAATCACCTTCTGTCCTATTTTATTAAGCCCACCTTTCAATAGTTCGGCGGTATAACTGTCATCTGGTAAATCTCTGTTTCGTTGAGAAATAGTGATAGCTAGTTCTTTAAGTTCCAGGTCCAGACGATCATTAGATTTTATATCTGTACCCCAACCATCGGTAACAAATTCCTGGAAAAAACATGTTTCCTCGCCTGTGTGGCAAGCAGGGCCATTAGGGTTCACTTTTATTAAAAGGGAGTCAGAATCACAATCAGGTTTTATATCCACAACATCCATATAATTCCCAGATGTTTCACCTTTGAGCCAAAGCTCTTGTCTAGATCGACTAAAAAACCAAACTTGTTTTGAATCGATCGTTTTCTCCAATGCTAATTGGTTCATATACCCGACCATCAACACGCGGTTGTCTTCGGCGTCTTGAATAACCGCCGGAATCAGTCCATCCTTATCAACCATCAATATATTCGCTTCCAATTGATTTTCCTCCTAATCAAAGCCACCGCTATTTAATCAATTTAATTATTTATAGAATCAACAATTTTAATAATTTCTTTTAAATTAGATACTTCATAAACTGGTTCATATTGAAAACCATCTGGCCAATCCGTTCCGTTCCTATTCACCCATATTGCGTTTATGCCCAGAGATTGAGGGCCTTGTATATCTTCAAGAGGCGAATCTCCCACATACACAGATGATGCTGCATCAATTCCAAAATAATCTAAAGCAGACTGAAAAATAGAGGGGTGAGGTTTATATACTCTCTCGTCCTCTGAGCATATTATTTTATCAAATATCAATCCATTATTCTCTATCGATTTACTCAAAAAATCAGAATCAGCATTACTAATAACACAAAGGGAGACAGTGTTACTTAGATCCTTCAAGGTTTGCCTTACATCGGAAAATATCTCTCTCTTATTTAAGTCTTCAAGCATAAAATTCACAGATGCTTCGCTTGAAACCTCTGATTGGCCAAAATATTCATACGCTCTTTTAAAGCAAGAAATCCATGCCTTTTTATACGATGTGAATTCATCTGGAGCAACCCAAATCCCACCTGTAAACAAGAGCCTGGTTTCGCGAAATTGTTTTTCATATATCCTCCATCTATCAAGCAAGGTTTCTGGGGCAATATTTAATCCAAGTTGAGCAACGATTAAAGAGAATGTTTGAGAAAGTTTCTCAGGTTCGTAATGAAATAAGGTACCATACGCGTCAAAAAAAATAGCTTTAAGTGGTTTCTCTGAAGGCTTTTGGATTAGCATTCTTAACTCTCCTCATAGCGCACAGGAATTCCATTGTTGAATAAATATCTTTTTGTTTCTTGAATCCTATTATCACCATAATGGAAAATGCTTGCAGCCAGTACCGCATCAACTTTTCCTTTACCAAAAGCATCTAAAAAATCCTGATTACCTCCAGCTCCGCCACTCGCAACTACGGGCACTGAAACATTTTGAGATATCGTTTTGTTCAACTCTAAATCGTATCCTTGTCGCGTACCATCCATATCCATACTGTTTAAGACTATCTCCCCTATTCCTAATCTAACTGCATATTGGGCCCATTTAACGGCATCTATGTTCGTCGATTCTCCGTCTCCACTACCAGTTCTAACACGCACCTCCCATTGGGAATCTGCGTCAATAGTTATGTCCTTACTAATGTTTGAATGGTTGATTAATCCACGGGTAATAGACTTAGCATCCATACCCAAAACTATACATTGACTTCCAAAGAGCTTTGCAGCATCTTCGATCAACTGGGGATTTTCAACAGCAGCAGTATTAATACTAACTTTATCAGCACCCGCATTAAGCATTAGTCGAATATCTTCAACGGTCCTTATTCCGCCTCCAACAGTCAATGGAATATAAATAGCTTCTGCAACTTTTGAAACAACATCGTAAATTATATTTCGGTTATCTGACGAAGCAGTGATGTCATAAAATACAAGCTCATCAGCTCCTTCCGAATCATAATATTTTGCGAGTTCAACTGGATCACCGACATCGCGATGATCTTTAAACTTAATCCCTTTTACAACTCTTCCTTCTTTTACATCTAAACAGGGAATAATTCTTTTGGATAACACTCTAAAATCTCCTTAAACGTACATCAATCTTATCCAAGCAACCCTTTACGCACAAACTAAAATATATGACACTATTCAATCAGGGGCTAATTATTAAAATAACAGTTCACGGAAAGAGGGATTTCATATGACTGAGAATACACTCAATATTGACACCAAAAAAGTTTTTGAATTTACAAAAGTTTTGACCGCAGATGACGTGGAAAGTTTTGCAGACGCATCTGGTGACACTCAACCTCTTCACTTAGACGATGAGATGGCTGGAAAATCACGGTTTAAGAAAAGAATTGCTCACGGGATTCTTACAGCGGGTATTATATCTGCAGCTATAGGAACGCAAGTAGCGCCTGGACAAGTGGTTATTTATATGGGGCAAAGCCTCAAATTTTTAGCTCCAGTATATTTAGGGGATTCTGTAACTGCAAAGCTATCCGTCATTAGTATTAATGTTCCTCGTCGACTGGTCACCTTAAAAGCAACGGTAGTAAATCAAAAGGGAGAAGAAGTACTTACAGGTCAATCTGAAGTAATGATCGAGCCTTATGAGGAATAATTAACTATTAAGTATATTCTTGAGTTCCACAAAATCTATAGCTCCACTGTAGAGTGATTTTCCGATAATCACTCCTTCTAAACCCATAACTGATAAATCTACAACATCTTTTATTGATGAGACTCCCCCAGAAGCAATCACGCTCGAAGGTGACGAAGCTGCTAAAAATTTACTGAGTTCATCAATATTAGGACCAGCCATAGTGCCATCTCTTGAAATATCAGTGTAAACAAATCTCTTAGCACCTCTTGAAGTAAGTTCTTTTGAGATACTAAAAACATCAGAGGTCGATTCTTTTTCCCAACCCTCAACCATTATGGATCCATTTTTGGCATCAAGGCCGCATATTATTTGATCTCCAAAAGTTGAAATAGCATCAAAAGCTATAGTCGGGTCGGCAACAATAACACTTCCTATTACAACTCTCTGGACACCCAAATTTAATACTTCTTGTATAGCCTCTAAAGTACGCAACCCTCCGCCCAGTTGGATAGGCACAGACACTTGGTTAACTATTTCATCAATTACACGTAGATGGTGTATCGAACCTTCCCTTGCACCATTTAAATCTACTATATGAATTCTCTCAGCACCCATGGTTTCCCATTTTTTCGCGGTGTCGACAGGATCGCTAGAAAATACTGTTGGGCTACTATAATCCCCCTGATATAACCGAACTACTTTCGAATCCAACAGGTCGATTGCAGGGATTAATTCAAAATCTATCAATTCTGCCCCTCTTTAGCCCCCAAAAAAAAGTTTTTATATATGCTGATTCCCACTTCAGTGCTTTTTTCAGGGTGGAACTGAGTAGCTAATATATTATTATCAGCAACTATGCTCGGGAATTTATTACTGTAAACGGTTTCTCCTACAACTAAACTCGAATCTGACGGAACAGCATAATAGCTATGAACGAAATAAAATTGAAACTTATCAGGTATATCTTTGAAAGCATAGTGATGTTTTATCATTTCCACGTTGTTCCAACCCATATGGGGAACTTTGAAATCGCTACCAAATTTAGAGTTACCTCCATTTAAAATACCCAAGCATTGGGTATTCTCTTCATCGGAGCTCTCGAACATCAACTGTAAACCCAAACAGACTCCAAAAAAAGGACCGCCAGATAAAACATAATCTCTCAAAGCAGAGTCCAAACCTTTCGTTTTTAACGAATTCATAGCATGGCTCGCTATGCCCTGTCCCGGAAAAACTATCCCATCGCTATTCTTAAAATCATCTGGGTCGCTGGTAATAGAGACCACAAATCCAATTTTATCCAAAGCTTTTGCTACAGAGCGCAAGTTCCCAGCCCCAAAGTCCACTACTGCGATACGCATATGGCTCGCTTTATTGGTTATCATTTAATAATTCCGAATCAATGCCTCGGTCTTCATATCGAGCCAGAATAAAAAGTAAATCTGAAACCCTATTTATATAGGGTAAGATAGAAGAGTCATCTCTGATCGATCCACTTTGATCTAAAGAAACCACCAATCTCTCTGCTCTCCTTAAAACTGATCGAGCCAAATCTATCCCTGCTGACGCTGGTGTCGCCCCAGGTAAAACAAAGAACGGGGGTAATTCAAAATCCTCTTGTAACTCATCAATGAGATCTTCAATTTCGTCCACCATACCATTATCTACTGGTGTGAAATGTTCAAGGAATTTGTCGTAGTGGTCTACATCAGTTGCAAGTTCAGCACCAACCGAAAATAAGTCCCGCTGCAATTTTAAGATGATCTCTTTTACCTTGGTGTCCTGTGAAAAACTACGTCCAATCCCTAAAGCCGATACAGCCTCATCTATCGTGCCGTATGCGTCAGTCCTAGGATCATTCTTTTTTATCCGACCACCATATAGAAGCCCCGTCTCACCGGAATCTCCATGACGAGTATAAACCTTAGGCATCTCATAAACCCCAATCAAGTCCTTCAATCTCTTGCTACAGTTTAACCTAGATGATGCTGTTTTACAGCCTTAACTACTAACAGAATATTATATTTGTTGACAATGCCATTATCATATTTTATGATGGTCTCAATGAATATAAGTTAACAAGATAGTTATATTATTATTCACGAGCTAAGGCGGACACACTAATGCGTAATCGACAAGAACCAGTATTCTCAATACGAATAGCCGCAAGGCTAGTTGGGCTCCATGTACAAACGCTACGCTATTATGAAAGAAACGGTATGGTTAAACCTCAGAGATCAAGAGGAAATGTCCGGTATTACAGTGAAGAAGATATAACAATGATTAACAACATCAAATCTCTTATCGATGATCTAGGAGTTAACTTAGCAGGAGTCCAGGTCATAATGAGGATGAATGAACAAATGAGCACCATGAAAGAACAAATTAAATATTTAGAGTTGCAATTAAGTAACACAAAACGAAACACAAAAGAATAATTGAATCCAAAGAAATAGATTTTAGAAAATAAGCGTCAAATTACAAGGAGAATTTCTGATGATGCGTCCCGAACGATTTACTGAAAAAGCGCAAGAAATATTAGCTTCGTCCCAAGAGTTAGTCCAAAATATGAAACACACTCAATGGGATGTTGAACATGTCTTGCTAGCAATTTTGGAGGAGAATTCCAATTTAGGATTTGAGATTCTAGAAATAGCAGGCGTAGACACAGCAATGCTAAGGCGAGAGGTTAAAAAATCTTTAGACAAGGCGGCAAAAACTTCAACTCTAAATAATACTCAGATATTTATAACCCCACGATTACAAGAGCTTCTACAAAATTCCGACAACGAAGCGAAGCGGCTAAATGATGAATACATCGGTATTGAACATCTCTTAATCAGCATGGCTAAAGAAAGAGAAGGCGATATTGCTATCATTTTTGATGAATTTCATATTACGGAAGAACAACTCTATGCAGCACTTCAAGAAGTTAGAGGAGAGGCAAGAATCGATGATCCCAGAGCAGAAGAAAAATATAGATCTCTAGCCAAATACAGCATAAATCTAACAGATCTAGCTAGAAACGGAAAATTGGATCCAGTGATTGGAAGGCAAAGAGAGATCCAAAGGGTTATGCAAATTCTTGTGAGGAGAACTAAAAACAATCCTGTCATAATTGGTGAAGCTGGGGTTGGAAAAACTGCGATCGCAGAAGGCCTTGCCGAACGTATTGTCGCAGGCGATGTACCAGAATCATTACAAGGGCATGAGGTAATGGCACTTGATATGGGGGCTCTGGTGGCAGGTGCAAAATTCCGAGGGGAATTTGAAGAACGGTTAAAAAGTGTCCTCGATGAGGTCCGTGCCGGTAAGGGAGAAATAATACTCTTTATTGATGAACTCCACACAGTTGTGGGAGCAGGTGCCGCCGAAGGAGCAATAGATGCCTCAAACATGTTAAAACCTGCCCTGGCACGTGGTGAGTTACAAACAGTAGGGGCAACGACCTTAGATGAATACCGTAGATACATTGAAAAAGACTCCGCACTAGAAAGACGCTTTCAACCCGTATATGTCGAAGAACCAAATTTAGACGATGCTCTTTCCATATTGAAAGGGATATGCCCAAAGTATGAAGCACATCATAAGGTAAAAATTACTGAGCAGGCTTTGGAAGCAGCCGTCAAACTAAGCGCTAGATACCTAACAGAACGGCGCTTACCAGACAAAGCTATCGACCTAATTGATGAAGCTGCTTCACGGCTCAGAATCGATGCAGAATCATTCCCCCAAAGTCTCAAAGATAGCGAACAAATCATCCGCCAGCTGCAAATCCAAGAAGAAGCTGCTTCGCAACGAGGGCAATTTGAGCAAGCGGCGCAATTGAAGCAAAAGAATATACAGCAGCAAGAAAATTATGATATTGCACTACAAAACTGGAAAAAAGAAAAGGAAATACGAGATGAAGTACTAGAGAAAGATATTGAAGAGCTTGTTTCAGAATGGACAGGTATACCAGTATTAAAAATGTTAGAAGGTGAATCAATACGATTGCTAAAAATGGAAGACGAGCTTCACAAAAAAGTAGTTGGCCAGCACAAAGCAATCACAGCCCTCTCAGATGCAATCCGTAGGGGTCGATCAGGCCTGAAAGACCCTAAAAGACCTATTGGAAGTTTCATATTCCTGGGGCCCACAGGCGTTGGTAAAACAGAGTTAGCAAAAACATTAGCAGAATTTCTTTTCGACGACCCAGAAGCTCTAATAAGGTTTGATATGTCAGAATTTGCGACCTCTCACGAAGCATCAAAATTAATAGGTGCCCCTCCTGGATACGTTGGTTTCGAAGACGGAGGTCAGTTAACGGAACTCGTCAGAAGAAGGCCCTATCGAGTGATATTGTTCGACGAAATTGAAAAAGCACATCCAGATTTATTTAACACGTTATTACAGATATTGGAAGATGGTCGGCTAACTGATGGCCAAGGGCATACGGTAGATTTCCGAAACACCGTCATTATTATGACCAGTAATCTTGGGACCGAAATTCTTAGTAAAGAAAAATTAGGCCTCCTTCCTGAATCAAATAACGACCATTATATTGAGTTACAAAAATCGGTAGAGCAAGCGATGAAAAAAACATTCCGTCCAGAATTCCTTAACAGAATTGATGAAACTATAATATTCGAGCCGCTTTCAAAAAATGAAATTCTATCTATTGTAAACCTGATGGTTATAGAGGTACAAAACCGTTTGGCAGAACGGGATATATCGATATCTCTATCAGATAAAGCTATCGAATGGTTAGGCAAGACAGGGTTTGACCAAATTTATGGAGCAAGGCCTTTAAGAAGAGCCATACAAAGGCATATAGAAAATGTTCTTGCTAGAGACATACTAGCCGAAAAATTCAATTCTGGAGACCATATTAAGATAGGGGTTCTTAAGGATTCTCTAAGCTTTAAAAAGAGTTAACAATCAATGGTTGGTAATATGAAAAAGATAACGCCGGTGTATTACCATAACCGAAACAACAGATTGTTAAGGACCTAGTCCCACGTGAAAGTTCGCATCTAGATCAATAGATACCACTGCTGGCTTACCTTACCAACTCTCTTATTCGCTTTTTTCCGCCTAGAAGCTTAGCTGGATAAAGCTAGATCCCCGATAGTAATCAGATATAATATTATTTACGATAGGTGTCGCGTGTGAAAACTTTACCCATGACACGGTCTATTAGTCACCAAAACGGGTTGGAGAATGTATAACTAATGTTTACACATCTACATACTCATTCTGAATATAGCTTACTCGATGGATTATGCAAAATAACAGATCTAGTAAATGAAGCAAAAAACATAGGTTCTGATTCGATCGCATTAACCGACCACGGATCACTATACGGTGCAGTGGAATTTTACAGGAAATCAAAAGCCGCCGGGATAAAACCAATAATAGGTGTAGAGGCATATGTTGCCCCACAAGGTCGCCATTCCCGCCTACCTGGGGACAACCAACCCTATCATTTAGTATTACTCGCGAAAAACAAGGAAGGTTATCACAATCTCTTAAAATTGGTAACCCTTAGCCACCTGGAGGGTTTTTATTATCGGCCGAGGATTGATAGAGAACTAATAAAGCAATATAGCAGTGGGATCATTGCGTTATCAGGATGCCTAGCGGCAGAAATTCCAAGAGCTATTACCGAAGGCAGGTTAGAAGATGCAAGAGAAGCGGCAATATGGCATCGAGAGGTTTTTGAAGATTACTACTTGGAACTGCAGCGGCATAATTCCGTAGAAGATCTAGAGGCGGTTAATGCCGAACTAATAAAAATATCTCGAGAACTATCGATACCGTTAGTAGCAACGAATGATTTACATTATGTACATTCCGAAGATGATCAGGCTCAAGACGTACTTTTATGTATACAAACAAACTCCACTCTTCAAGATACTAACAGAATGAAAATGGACGGCGGGTCATACTACTTGAAAACCGAAGAAGAAATGAGGGATCTCTTCAAGGACATACCCGAAGCGGTGGACAACACGGCTGTTATCGCTAGCAAATGTGAATTAGATTTAGAGTTCAATCGTCTTCGATTGCCACAGATCGATATACCAGAAAACCAAACTTCCTTCGACTATCTAGAATCCATCTGCAGGGAAGGGTTTAAAAAACGTTACAAAACTGGAAATACTAATGCCGTGGAACGACTCGAATATGAGCTCAGGGTAATCAAGGAAATGGAATTTTCAGATTATTTTTTGGTGGTCTGGGATATTGCTAAATATGCAAGAGAAAAAGATATACTCATAGGAGTAAGAGGAAGCGCAGCTGCCAGCTTAATTTTATATTGTCTCAATATCACTGATATAGACCCACTGGAATACGCTC
>JAPYRO010000023.1:7703-11384 GCA_029941095.1 Dehalococcoidia bacterium | reverse complement strand
TGCAAGACCAAGATCGTTATGACAGTGGACGCTTACAACAGCTTTATTTATATTAGAGACGTTTGTGAAAACACTTTTAATAAGTTCGCCAAATTCTTCTGGAATCGCGTAACCTACCGTATCTGGAATATTTATAGTAGTGGCGCCTGCATCTATAGCAGCCTTTACTAATCTGTAAATAAAATCCCAATCTGTTCTTGTTGCGTCCATTGGAGAGAATTCAACATCATCTGAATATTGCTTTGCTCTCTCTACTGACTGGATTGCTTGATCCATCATCTCTTCCGGGCTTGTCCTTAATTGGTGAGTTAAATGGATATCTGAACTTGATATAAACACATGTATGCGTGGTTTAGCAGCATCTTTTAACGCGTCACGCGCAGCATCTATATCTCCTGGGACGCATCTGGCCAGTGCAGCTATTACCGGCGATCTGATTTCTCGAGTTATCTGTTGAACAGTTGCTAAATTTCCAGGCGATGAGGCGGGAAATCCCGCTTCAATAACGTCGACTCCTAGGCGTTCTAGTTGCCTTGCTATTTCAAGTTTTTCATCCCAGCTTAAGCCAGCGCCGGCAGACTGTTCACCGTCTCTCAGCGTAGTGTCAAATATTGTGATTTTTTCTGCCATTTTGTAGTCCTTTATCTATTTAATGTCTTTGATCAATCACACAGTGTCTTTTAACCAAGGCATCATTTTTCGGAGATCTTGCCCCACGATTTCGATCAAATGAGTCGTATCCTTCTTTTTTAGTGCATTGAAAGTTGGTCTTCCTGCTTGATTTTCTAGTATCCATTCTCTTGCAAAATTTCCATTTTGAATTGACTCCAGAATATCTTGCATATTCTTCTTAACATGGTCATCAACTATTTTGGGTCCTGAAACATAATCTCCATATTCAGCAGTATCACTTATGGAGTAACGCATGTAATCTAGCCCCCCTTGATATATCAGGTCGACAATTAGTTTCATTTCATGTAGACATTCAAAGTACGCTACTTCTGGTTGGTACCCTGCTTTAACAAGCGTGTCGAATCCAGCTTTTACCAAACTACTTATTCCACCACATAGGACTGCTTGTTCACCAAAAAGATCTGTTTCCGTCTCTTCACCAAAACTTGTTTCAAGCACACCGGCTTTTGTTGCTCCGATTCCTTTGGCATAAGCAAGAGCTTGCCCTTTTGCTGTTTCAGATGCATCTTGGTGTATTGCTAATAAGGCAGGTGTTCCGACACCTTTTTCAAACAATTGTCTTACACGATGCCCAGGGGCTTTTGGAGCTATCATCGTAACGTCTATTTCAGATGGTGGGCTTATTTGATTGTAATGAATATTAAATCCATGAGCGAACATTAAGGTTTTCCCAGCTGTTAAATGTTGTTTTATGGAGGTTTCGTATACTTCCTTTTGCTTTGTATCCGGGATAAGCATCATAATAATAGAAGCTTGCTCCGCAACTTCTTCTACCGTTGCTACACTGAGTCCATCAGACTCGGCTTTTTCCCAAGAGCTACTACCTTTATAAAGTCCTACGATTACATTTGCACCACTATCTTTAAGGTTAAGTGCGTGCGCATGCCCCTGGCTTCCGTAGCCTATAATTCCTATAACCTCTCCATTTAAGAGGTTGAAATCTGCATCCTTTTCGTAGTAAACATCAGCCATAATATTTCTCCTTTAACTTGTCCTTGTAGTTAAACACTCTTTTTCAACAAGGATTAATTACTAGTTAACGCTATTAATCCCGTTCTCATTAGTTCTATAATCCCATGCGGTTCTAGCAAGGCTAGAATGGCTTCTACTTGTTCTGTGGTTCCCGTCATCTCTATTATGATCGATTCTGTCGATACGTTAGAAACCTCTATTCCTGAAAACAGGTCTAGTATCTCTATTATTTGGCCGCGTGTAGTGGGAGTTGCTGCAACTTTAATTAAAGCAGTTTCCCTTATAACTGTAGGTTGATCGGTAATATCGGCAGCCTCTACAACTTCTACAACATTATCTAGTTGTGCGGTTATTTGATCGGCCTGCATCCCCTCAACATTGTCTACAACTATCGTCATCCTGGAGAAACCTTCTTTTTCGCTATGACCTACCGCCAGGCTGGCAATATTAAACCCGCGTCTTCGAAACATGCTAGAAACTCTGTTTAGTACTCCTGGTCGGTCATGGACTATTGCTGATATTATCCGTTTCATTTTACGACCGCAGAAGATTTTGTATCCATCTCAGGATCCTCAACCATTTCTTTAACAGAC
The DNA here is from genome assembly GCA_029941095.1 of Dehalococcoidia bacterium. Lineage (GTDB taxonomy): Bacteria > Chloroflexota > Dehalococcoidia > UBA6926 > UBA6926 > UBA6926. Next base: position 9,126 of record JAPYRO010000023.1, on the reverse strand, counting down.
TGACCCGCTGGAATCATTGGGTATACATTGCCTTCTTGTTCGACAACGAAATCCACTAAGACTGGCCCATCATGCTCGTTGGCCTCTTTAATCGTTGACAGAACGTTTTCTTTATTATCGACTCGGAGTCCTAGAATGCCGTAGGCATCTGCAAGCTTAACCCAATCGGGGCCTGCTATATTAATTTGGTTATACCTATTATCATAGAACAGCTCTTGCCATTGGCGCACCATGCCAAGGTAACTATTGTTCATAATGGCAAATTTAACTGGGAGCTTTTCATCGCGTATGGTTGCAAGTTCCTGGATAGTCATTTGAAAACCTCCGTCGCCTGCTATTGACCATACAAGATCGTTAGGACGGCCCAGTTGCATTCCCATCGCAGCGGGGACTTCGTATCCCATAGTTCCCAATCCACCCGATGTTATAAATCCACGTTCAATTGTAGTTGGATAAAGCTGAGCTGCCCACATTTGATGCTGACCCACACCCGTCACTATTCTGGCCTGACCTCCAGTAGCCTCCCAAAGTTGCCGTATTACGTACTGAGGGAGTAATTTATCAGTCTCAGGGATAAAGAGTGGGTGGTCATTTCGCAACTGATCCATCCTTTGGAGCCATTCTTTACGTTTTACAGATTTAATCAAACTGTTCATTTTTTGCAGAACAAGTTTGGCATCTCCCACGACTGGAGCGTGAGCTTCAACGTTTTGGTTAATATTAGAAGGGTCGATCGTAATATGAATAAGCTTTGCGTTTCTTGCAAAATTTTCTACTTTCCCAACTATTCGATCGTCAAATCTTGCACCAATATTTATCACTAAATCGGACTCGTCAACGGCAATATTAGCGAAAGCCGACCCATGCATTCCCATAAGGCTCAAATTTAAATAGTGAGAGCCAGGGAACACCCCTAATCCTAGAAGGGTGCAAATCACAGGTATTTGCGCTTTCTCAGCCATGGAAACAAGTTCTTGCTCAGCTTGAGATATTTGGACCCCTCGTCCAGCGATAATAATTGGTTTTTTTGCTTTATTTATAAGATTTACCGCATAATCAACTTGTTCATTTTTCGGTTCTAAGACTGGTTTATATCCGGGTAGATCAATCGATTTAGGGTACTCGTTAAAACTCGTTATTTCTTGAAGTACGTCGCGAGGAACATCGATCAAAACGGGCCCTGGGCGCCCGGTTTTGGCGATATGAAAAGCTTCTTTTATTATCATTGGAAGATCTGACGCTTTAGTAACTAAATAATTATGCTTTGTTACGGGTAATGTTATCCCTGTGATATCAGTTTCTTGGAAAGCGTCTTTACCTATAGCTTCTCTTGTCACTTGGCCGGTGATGGCAACAATTGGAGTTGAATCCATATAAGCTGTTGCAAGCCCAACTACTAAATTAATTGCTCCTGGTCCAGAAG
>JAPYRO010000023.1:0-7693 GCA_029941095.1 Dehalococcoidia bacterium | reverse complement strand
TGCATACTCCAACTTTTCCAGTAGAGCGTGCGTATCCGTCGGCCGCATGTGCAGCACCTTGCTCATGGCGTGTCAAAACATGTTTGATCTGAGGGTATCTAGTTAAATGATCGTAGAGAGGCAAAATAGCCCCGCCCGGATGACCAAAGACCAAATCAACGCCTTCTTCGATTAACGATTCGCAAATAAGCTCTCCACCTGCTAGCTCCATAGCTGCAACTCCTTTCATAAATTCCACCAATGTTTCCTATGCCAATAAAAAAAAAACCGTCCCAACGAAGGGACGGGAATCGCTCCCGCGGTACCACCCTTATTCCTTGACTAGGTCAAGGCTCTCGGCCCAGATTTATAAATTCTTATTTGAATCCGGGAAATAAACCGCGCAGTTCCACATAATTAAGGGTCAAAATTTATGCTTTTAACCCAAAACAGAAACCACTAGCTCCAGGGCGAGTTCACGGCTCTTCGACGCCAAAGTTACAGCTTCCTTGGCTCTCTGTAGACGAGAGGTTCGTTACTACTCCCTTTCTTCGCTTCCTAATTATAATCATTTTCAGCTTAGAAGTGTCAAGATTTATATTTATTTTATGGTAAATTAGTAGCTATATGTGAAATAATAGTAGAAAACAGTTTAGGAAATTGATATGCCTAATGAAGATTTAGAATTAAATATTGAAGGCGCTTTGAAAAATTGGGGAAAAGGCCCCTATATGACATTTCTGCGACCTTCTGCAGATATTCTAGTTAACGAAGCGAAAATTGGCACAGGTGATTTTGTTTTAGATGTTGGAGCTGGATTTGGTGACCCAGCTTTGGAATTATCGGATAGGGTTGGGTCAGAGGGCAAAATTATTGGGATTGATCATGATCCTGAAAGTATGTCTATAGCGGAGAATAGAGCGAAATTGGGCAAACTTGAGAACATTGAATTCAAGGTTATGGAAATACCGCAATTAATGTTTCCAGATGCTACGTTCGATGCAGTGATATCTAGAAATGTGATCATATATTTTGATGACCCCTCTGAATTCTTGTCGGAGCAATACCGGGTTCTGAAAGATGATGGGCGTGTTGCTGTGGCTGTCTGGGGGTCAAACGCTAATAACCCCTTTATGAATTTGCCCATGCAGGTTTTGCGTAAACACTTACCTAAAAAACCACAAGAAACACTACGGGCGCAACCCGTGTCTAATGGTGCCCCTCAAAGAGCCAATACATCCGATCCAAATGTACTGGAGAAATTGTTAGAAAACTCTAAATTTAAGAGTGTCTCTAGTGGGAAAGTAGAACTAAAATTTCTGGGGAACTCAAATGACGCGGAGATATATTGGAATCAAAGATTGATTGGAAGCCCGGCAAGCCAAAAAATCCTTCTACAAATGGATACAAACTCACGGAAGTTGGCGATACAGGATGCACTTCAAACGATTCGAGATTTAATTGATAAGGGCAGTGCATACGGTGAAGTAGTATGGGCTTCGGGCACTAAGGCATAGTTCTAATAAGTTTTTGCGTTGCGAGCACCATGTTATTTGCTATACAATAATTCGACTTGGATGATTGGAAATGGAGAGAATTTATGCCAGCATTAGCCTTTTTTGAAGGAGAAATAGTACCGCTAGAAGAGGCGAAAATTAGTGTCCTTACCCACGCATTTAATTACGGGACTGGTGTGTTTGAAGGTATTAGGGGTAACTGGAACGCAGATAAGGATGAGTTGTACCTGTTCAGAGTAAGAGAGCATTACGAGCGTCTTTATCGAAGTTGTAAAATGATTAATATTGACCTTCCCTATAATCTTGACCAACTCGAGTCAATGACTTTGGATCTTGTGCGGTCCTGTGGATATAAAGAAGATATATATATTCGCCCCCTGGCCTATAAATCTGGCGACCTGGTAGGGCTTCGTGTTCATGATATACCTGATGATTTTCTTATTTATGTGGTCCCTTTCGGAAACTATTTAGAATCAGATAAAGGAATAACATGCAGTTTTTCGAGCTTTGTCAGAGTTGAAGATTCTATGATCCCACCGAGTGCGAAAGTTACTGGTATGTATGTTAATAATAGTTTAGCTAAGTCAGAGGCGGTTTGGAGAGGCTTTGATGAAGCTATTATGTTGACTAGAGATGGATTCATTTCAGAGGGTAGTGGAGAGAACATATTTTTGGTAAAAGGTGACACAGTTTATACCCCGGAAGTCACTGATCACATATTGGAAGGCTTGACTCGCAACACAGTGATTGAGCTTTGTAAAAAAGAACTTGGTATAGATGTTATCGAAAGAAGAATACCTAAAAGCGATGTTGTAGTTGCTGACGAATTTTTTATGACTGGAACTGCAGCACACGTCACTCCTGTTCTTTCAGTTGATGGCAGAAATATCGGTGATGGTAGCATAGGGCCTGTTACCGCTAAATTGCAGGAACTATATTTTGATATTGTCAAAGGTAAAAACGATAAATATGCTGACTGGCTTTTACCAGTTTTTGATCAAAACTCATAAATTATTTTTCAATGAATCAAGGTATGCTATTGCCTAGAATTATATTGTGCGGGTTTTCACTGGTAAGCTGGAACGCTTTATTTTCACCCGCCAGTTTCTGAATTATTTTGAACCCTTTGCTCATATTAGGGACTCTGATCCCAGTGCTGGTGTGGGCATCACTAGCGACAACGTCTACCATATTTTCTTTTAGCATAGTTTTAACTGCGGTTACTGATTTATTCCCGTAGTGACCTATGAAACTTCCGGTATTAGATTGAATAAGGATTCCTTTGTCCTTAAGTTTTTCCAGCAGTCTTAAATCTTGTTGTATTAAGGAGTTTCTTTCTGGGTGGGCCAGAATTGGGCGTATATTTTGATCCAATAAATCGGATAATGTTTCGTGTATGTAATCAGGAAAATCAATAAACGGAGCTTCTACAAGTATGTAATTTGATGATCCTATAAGCAAAGAGTCCTCTTTTTTTATACTGTCAAGTAGGTCATCTGTAATTTTATTTTCTTGGCCAGATACAACGGTGAGTTGGATTTTATTTTTTGTAATCGTACGATTTATTTTGGTGACTAGGTCCTCGATCTCACGTTTACCTGATAGATTTGATCTTGGTATGTGATGCGGTGTAGCCACAGCTATCTCGATGTTATCTTGTTCAGCTAGTAGTGCCATTTGAATTGATTCATCCATGTCTCTGGCACCGTCGTCGATTCCTGGAAGAATGTGGCAATGTATGTCGTAAAACACCGTTAAGTGACCTTTATTAATGTAAATTTACCATCTAAATTTGTGTACTCGAAATCCTTCGGCGTACTGAAACCCTTGTTCTTTCCCTTGTTCTCCATGTCTCTCTCTAATCCTTTCGAGTAGAGAGTCTGGGTCCTTAATTTGGCTTACGTGTTCTCGTAAGGCTGCAATTTTTTTGTCGATCGATGTGGTTATATCGATCCAAGTATCAGCATCATCAGTCCAAGAGTACGCTTCTTCAACTATGTGAGGCATAAGGCCTTCATTAATTAAATGGGGGAAATGGTGATAATCTCGAGCATAGGGGTACATTGCGTCAAAAGTGGCTTGACCTACGTTTCTATGATCTCTGTGGTTATGGGTTTTTCGGTAAGGATCGAAAGTAAAAACTACACTAGGCTTGAAACGCCTTATATGGCGGATTATGTTTTCTCGTAATTCAGGAGTGTCTTCTAATTGACCATCGGGGTATTCTAGGAAATTCACATCCAATATGCCTAGTACCTTAGCGGCATTTACCGCTTCTTGTTTTCTTGTTTTGGCTAGGTCCGTACCTTTAAGATCTGGGTCAGATGTTCCCGCACGTCCGTCCGTGCATATTAAAAGGCTTCCTTCCCACCCTTCTTCAATCCATTTAGCCACTGTTCCCCCACAACCAAACTCCATATCGTCAGGATGGGCTGAGACGACAAGCAAACGCTTATTTTCTTGTAAATTCATTACTAATCTGTCTCCTTTAGAATTGTTTATAGAAGCATTGCTGCTATGTTAACCCATTGTTGACCTCTTAATTATATAGGACATAGTGATAGTAACGTCTAGTATCTTTTGGATAATCCCTTAATTCCTTCTAGAATCCATACCTAGCAGGTATTTAGTTCACAAAGATATAGGTTCAACTGAATTTATCGCTAGTTCATATGTGTTTATAATTTTCTCGATAATTTTGGGCCAAGCTAGATAACTAACTGTATTTGGCGCGTGTAAAGACATTTTTTCTAGAGTGGATTTAGAATCAAGTAGATAATTAATTTTTGATGCTAACTCGTTTGAATCTCCCGGTTTGATCAAGAAACCGGACTCGCCATGTTTTATAAGCGATGCTGGCCCGGCAACATCAGATGCTATGACCGGGGTTCCTGTTGCTAATGATTCCGCTGTGACCATACTGAAACTTTCGTAATAGGAAGGGACTACTAAAATATCAGCTGCACTGTAAAGCCAGGGTAATTGTTGGTGAGGTATTGGTTCAAAGAATCTAATCTTGTCGTTGAGCGTTAAAACAGAAGATTGAGTTTGGAGCTGCTGTTTTTCATATGTATGATTTTCTCCTCCAACAACCCATGCTTCTAGATTTTCTCGGCTTGCCAATTTGAGTACCGTGTCTATAAATAAATCTGGCCCTTTGATTGGATCGAGTCTACCTAAATATAGAATCAGATCCTTATCAAGGGGTAATCCAAATCTTTTCCTAGCAGTTGCTCTATGTTTTTTCTGAAATAGTTCTAGATCTACCCCGATCGGCACCACTGAAATATTTTTCTTTGAAGCACCATATATAGACATCAAAGATTCTGATTCTTCATGTGTCCATGCGATAATCCTATCTACTCGCTGTGCTATTTCTCGCTCAGAAGGTTCTCTTTCTTGGGTTTCTAGATTATTTATAAGTGTCGAATTTTTTAGCGCTGCAGTGGTGTGGAAACTTGTTACATGAGGAACTGATAATTTTTGCGATAGTGATAACCCCGCTTTTCCAGATAACCAGTAATGGCTGTGGATAATATCGTAATATATGCTGCTCTCAGCTTGAAATTCATCAATCCCGAATACGTACTCGTCGATATATTGGCTCAAAGATTCTTTATTTAAATTGATTTCGCCAGCATTTATATGAATTAATCTGACCCGAGGGCTTATTTGGATAATCTTTGGTTCATTATTGGAATGAGATCGGGTAAATATGTCTACACTGTGATTTTTAGCTTCCAATTCTCTTGCTGTGTCGATAGCATATACGTTCATACCCCCAGTATCTCTAGTTCCTGCCTGCTCCAAAGGGCAGGAGTGCATTGTCAGAAAGGCTATGTTCATATGAATCTCTCCGTGAATTTAACTAGGTTTAATTAAGAACCTATGAAGTTTTCTGTCAACGCCGCCAAGGTGATATTTATAGCTTTCGTCTCCCCGTAGAAAATCAAATTCTGTAAAACCTGTTTCAATAGCATACCTTATATTTTGTGCCTTAAGGAGTAATCCTACAGATAACGATCGATACTCTTGATCGTAACCACTATTATATAGATAAAGCTTATTGTTATGCGCAAAAGACATTGTTGTAGAAACTTTAACTCCGTTGATCTCAAGAAAGAATAGTCTAAGGAGATTTTTTTCGGACATGGATTTAGTTAAGATTCTTAAGAAATGTTTTCGTTCCTCATTTAGGAAAACCGCTTTCTCTTCTTTACTTTGTGCCATTAGATTTAGAAACTGATCCAAAGCTTCATCTAGATTCCCGGTGTCATTGTCAAACAGTGGGTATGATATTTCTCCCGAATTTTCTAGGCGGCGGAACTTTCTTTTAAGCTCATGACGATCTTTTTTTCTCAGGCTAATAAGAAATTGGTCCCATGAACTGGGTAGACTAATATAAGGGTCAACATCCCAATCAGATACCTCGACGCGCCAGGGGGTAATTTGTTCAAGGTTCTTTATTTCATCTACAGTGTTTGAGGAATCCCTTATTGATATTAAATCAATAGTTTCGACTCCCTGTTTAAATAAGTAATCTACTATTTGGTGCCACGTATTTTCTGCTGTTTGATTTTTTATAAGTAAATCTTGAAAATCAGTCGTGTTGTAGTCTGATAAAAATGATGCGGTACCATTATTGATAGATAACGGAACTACCGCTTTGAGTTGTCCAGTATCAGTATCACGCACGGCTAATATATTTTGACCTATGATAGATTCGCAGCAAGCTAACACGGTTGCTTGCTGCCACTCAAATGAGTCGAAAATATTTGCAGTGGGATTTGATTTTATCAGACCATCCCATTCGTCTACTAGAGTTTCCATTGATTCCCACTGAATTACGTCACTCATTAAGTTTCTCTTTTCTGATTAAGCTGAGAAATTCTTCTCGGTAACTTGTCGAATCTTTGAGCACACCGCTGAAGCATGTCGTAACAAGCGTACTTTCTTTTGCTTGGGGGGAGTTAATCGTCATGCACAGGTGATTTGCCTCTATAACTATGGCCACACCGCTCGGCTGAAGAGTTTTTTCCAATAACTCAGCAATTTGTTTGGTCAGCCTCTCTTGCATTTGGGGTTTGCTTGATAATATTTCAATACTTCTAGCGATCGTGCCAATTCCAGCAACTAATTTATTAGAGACGTATCCCACTGTTACAGTTCCATCAAAAAGTAATAGATGATGTTCACACAAAGAATTAAATGGTAAATCTTTTAATATGATTAATTCGTTACTATTGTCTTTAAATATGGTTGATAGTTCTTTAGTTGGATCCCTTTGTAAACCACTAAAAAGTTCTGAATATAGATTGGCAACTCTTTTGGGTGTATCTATTAATCCCGGTCTATTAGGATCTTCGCCAAGAGCTTCGAGGATACTTTTGACGGCCTTAGCTATCTTTTCCTTATCGATCATAAAACCAACTTTTCCATTATGTATTCCTCGAAAGGCATATTTATTAATAACATTAAAGACCTAGTAATCCGCTGACTTCAGATATGCTCGCTGAAACCTCTTGAATATTTTTTTCGACTCCTGTAACGGCGATATCTGGATCTTTTAGGCCGGTTCCTGTAATTATACAGACCACTTTGCGATCCGACAGGTCTTTATGTGAAGCATATTTAATAAGACCCGCAAGAGAAGCTGCAGAAGCGGGCTCGGCAAAAACCCCTTCGAGGCCACCTAATTTTCTGTATGCCTCTAGTATTTCTTCATCAGAAACGCTATTAATATCTCCATTTGATTCGTCACGTGCTCGAATTGCTCCTTCCCAGCTAGCAGGGTTACCAATTCTGATTGCAGTGGCAATCGTTTGCGGATTGGTTACTCTCTTTCCTATTACAATTGGAGCTGCACCTTCAGCTTGGAATCCAAACATTCGAGGCGTCTTCAAAGCTAATCCTGCATTTTTATATTCCGTAAAACCTTTCCAGTAGGCAGTTATATTTCCAGCGTTTCCGACAGGTATAAATACATCATCTGGTGCCTCGTTTAATGAATCTACTATTTCAAATGCAGCTGTTTTTTGCCCTTCAATTCTATTTGGGTTAATTGAATTAACTAAAGTGATTTCTGGGTTTTTGGATATTTCCCGTACGATTTCAAGCGCTCTGTCAAATGAACCATCTATAGAGATAATTTTTGCCCCATAGACTACTGCTTGGGCTACTTTCCCGCTAGCAACGTT
>JAPYRO010000022.1 GCA_029941095.1 Dehalococcoidia bacterium | reverse complement strand
GTACATAACTGGGATCAGAGCAGACTCTCTAGTAAAAAAGGGTATTGGTTACGTACCCCAAACAGATAATGTTTTCCCTTCACTAACTGTAGAAGAAAATCTGCAAATGGGAGGGTTAAATTTAAGTAAACCTGAGCTAGATGAAAGAATCGAGCAGGTTTACGATCTATTCCCCAACATTAAGCAAAAACCATACCATTTAGCTGAATCTTTATCGGGTGGTGAAAGGCAAATGCTTGCAATATCCCGTGTACTAATTTCCAATCCGTCTTTTATCATGTTCGATGAACCGACCGCCGCATTATCACCAAAATTTAGAGAGTTGATCATTGAAAAAATATCTGACTTAAGAAAAAGAGGAATCACAGTATTAATAGTGGAGCAAAATGCCCGTCTCTCTTTAGCAATGTCAGATCGGGGATACATTTTCTCTAACGGACAAGTAGTACATACTTCGGATGCTGAAAATATTCTGAATGATGACGACATAGGTAAATATTTCTTGGGCGGAACAAAATAAATGGACCAATCAAATGATGCGTCCTCAGAAAATTCCTGGGACGATAAAATCGACGATCTTTTCGATTGGTTTACCGGAAATAAGGAACGTTAATGGTTAGATCAATATTTAAACTATCACTTGAAGAAGAAGTAACTATCCGATCATCAATTGAGGACGTATGGGATACCTTAACTTCCCTGGATTCATGGCCTGTATGGAACGAAGTATGTAAAAAAGCCTCATGGGTATCTGGTGACGCTTGGACGTTAGGATCAGTATTTTCTATGGAGCTAATACTAGCGGGGGTAATAATTCCGTTTACAGTCGCTGTAAAAATATATGACAAACCCAAACAGTTAAGTTGGTCTTCAACTTTTCTAGGTATCACAGGTACCAGGGAATTCAAAGTGGAAAAGGTAAATAGAAATATTGTCCGAGTGACAGACTCCAAGATATTTACTAGTAATTTCTTGCCCATAAAATTATTTTATCCACGCCCTATCATCAATAAAATGTCTCGTGGGTGGTTGAACAGTTTGAAAATTAAATCTGAATTGAAGGATTAATAATACTAATGCGATCTACGATTTCACAAAGCACAATGATCAACGCACCAATGAAATCGGTTATGCAATCGTTCTATGATATAGATAATTGGCCCTCCTGGAGCCAGTTATGTACAAGGGCTAATTTCTTGACCAAATCAGAATGGGATGGCAATTCTAAATTTTTGATGTCTATTTCATTAGATCCTTTGCCAATAACATTGACAAATATATTCACAGTTACAGATCCTTTAAATTTGCCTAAGGGCTGCATTGAGTGGAATGCAAAAAAATTTGGGATAGAATCAAAGCATTTTTGGCAATTAAAGGAAATTCAGCCAAATGTAACACAAATCGACAGTATTGAAACAATCACTGGGGCCACATTATTCTTGTTCATCCCTCTTGGGGTTTCCTTAATTATCAAGTATTTAAACAATAAATGGGTACAAGATCTAAAGAAAACTACAGAACACGCATTCCAGAGAACTAATAATAACTAACATATGTAGATTGATTTTATCGCTACCTATAGACTTAGTGTACAAGTGTCGATAATATATCAAAGGCGTTTTAATATTATATTAACCGATCACTGGAGGTTCTATGACAAAGCAAAAAGCAGAGGCATTCTTATCAGAAATGGACGAGAATCTGCGGCAAATACGCGAACTTGCGACAAATTTAAGCGATGAAGGGCTCGACGGTACAGTTCTGGGCTACGGGGGTAGAGAAACTCCAATAAGAAATATCCTCTACGCGGTCGCTAATCATTCTCGCGAACATGCTAATCACATTCAAAAGATTCTAAGGCCTGGATCGTCATCCGGTTCAAATCCATCTGAAGCGCAACTTATACTAGGGCAAGCCGAAGAAGCACTCGCGCGTCTAAAAGCCACGGTACTACCAATAACTGATGCAGAATGGGAAAAATCTTTGGAAGATATGACGGTTATCGACGTATTACAACATCTCACTAATACGCAAACAAGTTACATTGGGTACCTAACTGAAGGCCTAGAATAAGAGGCCTATCCTAGCTCGCTCTTAATCCAAGAAAATGACTTTCTAATCGCTTCCGGTTCACTCCGAAATCGATGGCCCACTCCAGGTAGAATAATAATATCTTTAGGATCTTTAGCGGCATTGTAAAGCAAAGCGGCATCGGCAGGGTCCACAACGTCGTCGGCGTCACCCTGGACAATCAGCACTGGTTTAGGTGCGACCCTTCTAATGCTTTCAAGAGGATCCAATAAGTCCATTTCTTGCGACCATTGTTTTAACGAACTAGGAAAGTCAGGATCTCTGATGATCCCGACTTCTCGTGCTCTCTGTAATCTCTCTTCAGGGCTCCAGTTACCCAAATTAACCGGAGCCGCGTACGAAACTAAAGCAGAGACTTCTGGTCTCTTCGAAGCAACATATATAGCGACTCGTGCACCCATACTTGACCCAAAAACACCTATACGATCCACATCAATCTCCGGGCGATTCCATGCCCATTCCAAAATCGCTTCTAGATCGTTTGCCCAGCCCAGTGGATGATAGTTCCCTCCGCTAAAACCAGTTCCTCTGAAGTTGAAAATAATCGAAGCAAATCCTTCTCGAGAAAGATTTTGAGCTAACTGCGGATATGTTGGAGAATCATCTCCGAGATCTTGAGATGCCTTAGGATCAAATTTTTGAGCAGGTAGCCCGTGACAAAAAACTACTGCTGGGAATTCAGTTTGTGGTGAATTTGGTACAAACAGTGACCCAACTAAATTTATCCCGGTGCTATCAACACTAAAATCAATTTGTTTGATTTCCAAATCAACCCTCTTTTGTTAATCCTTATAATTCAACTGGTAATTATCCTAAAGCCTTAGAACGGCGCTGCTCCCAATAAACTAATAATTGTGAAGCCACAAATATAGAGCTATAAGTCCCAGAAATAACACCTACGATCATCACGAATAGAAAATCAAATATAGAAGGAGGACCTACGAACAGTAACGCCAAAAGAACAAGTAAGGTCGTGAAGCTAGTATTTATTGATCTTCCCATTGATTCCAGAATACTGAAATTAACAGTGTCTTCCAATGATCGATGCGTCTCTCGCAAAAGATTTTCTCTTATTCGATCAAACACAACGATAGTATCATTAATACTGTAGCCCAACAGTGTCAGCACCCCAACTAAAAACATGCTGCTTATTTCTAGTCTGAAAATATTTGAAGCAAAGGTAGTAACCACTCCAGATACCGCAAAAGCCACTAATATATCATGCGCCAATGCGATAACTGCACATATCCCATATCGAAACGAATGTTGGACTCCTCTGAAAGCATAAATAATGTAAGCTAGAATCCCGAGAACGGCGACCATAACGGCTATAAGGGCGTTGCGTATCGTCTCAGATGCGATGGATGGGGAAACTTGATCAAAATTCATGTTAACGGTAGCGAGTTGTTCAAGGCCGGATCTAACTTGGTTTTCTTGCCCGACTGCATCATCTGACAAGGGTAACCGAATAAAAAATTCACCGTCTCCAAAGCCCTGGACGACATAATTTTCATACCCTAACTGATTTACAACTACCTCAACTTGGCCCTGTGATATATCTTTATCGAACTGTGCCCTTATTGCCGCACCCCCAGTAAATTCAATACTCAGGCTTAACCCAGAGCCCATAGAGAGCGTTAGAAGACCGCTTAATATTACAACAGCCGACAAAAGAAAATATACTATCCTGTATCTAACAATATTCCACATATTTTCCCTTTCTAAGAAAATAGTCCTAATTTGCGTGCCAATGGGGTACTTAAAAACAAATTGAGAATTCTACGTGTAACCACTAAAGCCGTCAGCATACTCAAAGCAACTCCTATCCCTAAAGTGAACGCAAAACCTTGCACTAAACCTGCTCCAAGTCGTTCTCCAAACCAAAAAAGTATAGCTGCGATTATAAGGGTCGTTATGTTACCATCACGGATGGCAGGCCAAGCCCGGTTGAATCCAATTTCTATAGCAGAGCCTAAACCTCTTCCTCCTCGAATCTCCTCTTTTATACGCTCAAAAATCAATACATTTGCATCAACTGCGAATCCAAAAGAAAGTACAAAAGCAGCCATACCAGAAAGGGTAAGCACTACAGGAATAAGTTTAAATATACTGAGTACAATAGCTGCGTACATCGTTAAAGAGAAAGCGGCCACTAAGCCATTTAATCGATAATAAATTAGCATAAATAGCATTACGAGAATGATACCTATCGAACCCGCGGTTAACCCTCGTTCAAGGGCATCTGCTCCCAAAAACGCATCCACATCTCTCTCATAAACCGGGTCCTTCTTTAACGGCACCGGGAAAGCACCTGCATTAAGTTGAATAGATAATATTTGAGCTTCGTCTAAGTTTAGACCTGTAATTCGAGGACTAGTGGGTATTTCAGCCTGAACCACAGGGGTGAGAAGCGGTTCACAGCCAGCCGTAACCTCCTCACCTAATTTGCAGGGTGCCTCACCTGCATCAAGGAAAATCCCTAATTGTCTCCTTGGGTCATTAATTTCATATTGGATAAGGGCTCTCGTTAAGAGCCTAAAGGCTTCACTGCCTTTACGGTCAAACTGGAATAATACTTCTGGGGACCCAGTAGTTGGATCAAAGCTTACCTGGGCAGAACCAGGAATAAGGCGTTCACCATTTACCTGTACTAGCTCTCCATCAACAGTAGAAGTAGCTATTTCCCAGTGTGCAGTGACCGACTCTGGAGATTCTTCTGACTCCCCGGTTCCATTAGGCTCAGATTCATCTTTTTCTGATACATCGACTTCCTCATCTGATGGGGCAGAAATAATTATAAGCTCTCGGAAATCTAAAACTGCCGGGGAACCTATAAGATTTTTAGCAGCTTGAACATCCTGTACGCCAGGTAACTGAACAACCACTCTGTTGGAACCTAACGACTGGATCAGCGGTTCAGATACTCCATAGGCATCAACTCTTGTTCGAATCACTTCTATGGTTCCACGAAGATCTTCAGGTGACGGATTAGGGTCAACGGTTTCATATACTAAGTGGACACCGCCTTGTAGATCAAGACCCAGTGTTAATCCAAGTGGGGTCTCCTGGGAACCCTTGGTCGAATCCAAGAACGGAACTTTCCACTCGGGAATCGCAACACTTGCAAACGCGGCAAAAAAAACGAGACTTATAAGGACGATCCCAACAATTTGACCTCGGCGCACTATCTAAGTTCCTCCATACGTCTATCAGTTACTATTTCATTCGATTTAATTTTTCGAATCAATTCTTCTGCATATTGTAAAGCTAATTCTTTATCTGTAATGTCTCCAATTGCTATTGCTTCGTGAATCTCATCCAATAATAATCCTATTAAAGGGCCAGGTGCCAGTTCAAGCGATGATATCAAATCATTACCAGTTATCAATGGTGGTTCAACATGATCATTGTCTTCTCTAACTATCAAGTCAGAAAGAACCCACTGACAATATTCTACACGACGATCCCATGAATCATCCCTCAATTTTGGTCCCTTTGCTGCTAAATAATCAGCAATACTTAGGTATAATACTGAAAATAGTGCATCTTTGGCATCACGCTTAAATCTAAAAATTGCTCTCTTACTGGGTTTTTCCAAGTTATTGCTTAGTTGCATAGGGCGCAAATGTTGTTCAATTATGAGAGTAACAAAATTGATCTCTCGATTGGAAAATTTCAAACGGCTCATCAAGCTCTTAGCCATTTCTGCTCCCTGCTCTGGATGACCCAGAAAGCGAGTTTTCCCAGTTGAATCAGTTTTTTTTGTAGAAGGTTTTGCGATATCGTGCAAAAGTGCTGCTATCTTAGTCAATACTAACCGAGATCGACCGGAACCAATTTTTTCATCGAAATAATCTTCAATAAAATCTACCCATGGAATACGTGAAAGTTTTTCATCATTATCCCGTAATTGTCTAACAGCAATGCGTTCAAAAAATCCGACTGTTTCAATTGAGTGATTAAATACGTCCCAGTAGTGTTGATCAGGTTGAGAAACACCTCGCGCTAATTCCAAATCAGGAAACAGTTGAATTAAGAGGCGATACGTATCCAGAGTTTTAAGTATTGAAACACTATTGTTTAAATTCATCATATTAATAAATTCGTCACGACATCGCTCTTGTGAGACATTTTGCAAAAGGTTGGAATGAGCTTTGATTTCGTGCTGAGTTTGCTTATCAATAGTGAACTCAAGTTCGTTCGACAAGCGTACCGCCCTAAGCATTCTAAGAGGATCATCCTCAAAAACATGCGGTGTGACTTGTCTGATTGTTCTCTTAATAATGTCTGTAGCCCCATCAAATGGATCAATAATTTCGGTTAGCAATCGGTGATTTATTAATGGCAAAGCAATCGAATTAATTGTGAAATCTCTAGAAGCCAAATTTTCTTCGATTGATTTACCAACGGGAACTATATCTATCGTAAAATCAAGAGAATCCAGAGATGGAACTAATAACCTATAGTAACCTCGCTTTTCATCCATAACAAAAAAGCTACACTTAAAGACTTCCACCAATTTATTAACTTTTTTCAACAATGTTTCGTTGGGAAATATGAGATCTATGTCTTTAGAATTTCGACCGATATGTGCATCTCTCACATACCCACCTACACAATAAGTACCACCGATGTCCGCATCTAAAACCTTAACTATACGATCCATTAGATCTTTCGAGTCTCTTGGAGGTTGGTTCATGATTTACGTACCACCGGTTGTGCAAAATGTCTCATATTCCAAATATTTATTGTTGTCATATTAGTTTGAGATTGAGCACCATCTGCAGGGTCCAACAAATATAATTTCTCTGCATCTTCCATTCTATCCACATACAGAACACCATTAAGATGGTCAATCTCATGCTCCAGAGCTTGGGCAAGCAAATTCTCTGCCTTTATCCTAAATTCCTTACCATTGATATCTTGAGCTCTAACCGTAACCTTTACTGACCTGGACAGATTACCTCGAAATCCAGGGATACTTAGACATCCTTCATCAATTTCTCGTATACCTACTCTTTTGATAATTTCAGGGTTAATCAATAAATAGGACATTGCTTCTGTTAACTCTCCGTTTTCTTCTGATTCCTCAGGAATTTCAATGTAGGCAATACGGAGGTTTCTACCAACTTGATTTGCTGCGATTCCAACACCATGTTCAGCATGCATTGTTTCAATCATATCATCAGTTAAAGAAACCATTTCATCAGTTAGTTTGCTAACTTTCCTGGTTTTTTTTCTCAATATTTGATCAGGAATATAAGTAAGGGGTAATACCGACATCAATAGTACTCCTAGAAAAACAATTACACGGTTCGCAGAAATTATATATATGATATCCGATTGATGTAAACGGCTAAAAGGATAAGTAGCCTAAAATCGACATCTTAAGTACTTACAGGATCCACATCAATGGACAGATCACGATTCGAGCGTACATGCCTCAAAATGCTATTGATATCATTCCCTAATAATTCAATTTCCCATCGGAATTTACCACGCAATTTTTCAATACCTGACGGTGCTGGGCCTACGATTCTAATGTCTGTAAGTTTATAAGATTTAATAACATCCCTCAGGTAAATTGAATCGTTTTCCGCTTTTTTCCTTACAGTGTCTCTATCTGTACCTTGGTATAAAAGTCGTGCCATGGTCAAAAATGGAGGGTAAGAAAACGATTCTCTAAATAGGATTTCCTTCTCATAGAAGTCATCATAATTCTGTGCCGCTCCTAATAATATCGTTTTATTCTCAGGTGAATATGTCTGAATAATCACTTTACCATCTATATCGCCCCTGCCAGCTCTGCCAGCTACCTGGCAAAGAAGTTGAAAAGATCTCTCTCCAGCTCGTAAATCAGGGATGTTTAGGCCTATATCAGCGTTGACCACACCAACCAAACTAACCTTTGGAATATCTAAGCCTTTCGCCACCATTTGTGTCCCAATCAAAATCTGATTTTGTTCCTCAAGAAATTGTTCTAATATATTTTGGTGATCTGCAAAATTACGGACTGTATCGCTATCCCATCGGATAATTCCGACATTATTAAATAATTTGCGTACTTCTTGTTCAATTCTTTGAGTCCCGATCCCTAAAGGCTTTAAGCTATTTTTTTTACAACTCGGACAATTCCCATTAAATCTCCGATTAGATCCACATCGATGGCAAATAACACGATCCCCTGATTGGTGGTAAGTCATTGGAACAGAGCAACTATTACATTTCACGACAAATCCACAATACCGGCACTGCACCGACTGGCTTGAACCTCGTTTGTTCACATAAAGAATGACCTTATGCTCGTTGTCTATCGCGCTCTTAATCTCACTCAACAACAGTCGGCTCAAAATAGAGCGATTACCAGCTTTCAGTTCCTCTCTTAAATCTACTATCGAAACTTTTGCTAATGCATTTTTTGTTTCAAAATTTGATTGATGAGATTGACTATTAGGTCTAATTCTATTGGGGAGTTCCAAAAGTTTGTACGCGTTATTTTTTGCTCTATATGTAGTCACCACATCTGGAGTAGCACTTCCAAGTATTATTACAGCGTCGTTCATAGCTGCCCGTTGAATAGCTACGTCTCTCGCATGGTACCTTGGTGCCCTTTCCGTCTGCTTATAGGTCCATTCATGCTCTTCATCAATAATAATCAAACCTAAATCAGGCTGCGGAGCGAACACGGCTCCTCTAGAACCAATAACTACTTTAAATTTGCCTTCAACAATATTGTGCCATTCCTCGTACCTTTCTCTAAGACTTAAGCCACTATGCAAAACTGCTACTTCACCTGGAAAACGCTCCGAAAATCTGTTCACCGTTTGAACTGTCAAAGCGATCTCTGGGACCAGAACAATACCCCTTTTTCCATTTGCGATAGTTTCAGATAACGCTCTCAAATAGATCTCTGTTTTACCACTACCGGTAACCCCATTTAATAGAAATGCTTGGTTAATTTCGTTGGCTATCGCTTCACTAATGACTCTATGCACTTTCTGTTGATCTGGAGTTAAAGTTGGCGGATCAACATCATCTGGAACCAATGAATCTAGGTAAGGCGTTCCTCTTATTTGAATTTTTTCAATTCTAATGAAGCCCTTTTGAACCAGTCGGTTCCATGGGGAGCCCTGTGAAACACCAGATTTGTCCTTGGCATCCGCTAATAATACACTTTCTTCCGAAATCGAAACCATAAAGCTGAGAGCGTCAGATTGCTTATACGCACGAGACCTTTTAAGCATAATTATTTCTTTGGCTGCGATCTCATTAGAAACGTTTAAGAATACTTTATTCTTAGACATCCCCATGATCTTGGGTTTCCCAAACGTTACATTTTTCTCTAAAAAAGATTTTGTAATTAAGCGGTCAATTATTTTATATATTTCATCTCCAAATTTAACGCTTAAGTCACTATATGTAGCTTCAAAATTTTCTTTAAGGTAATCCAAAACTTGCAGCTCAAATTTATCAAGATTAATCCCTGGGTTACCAAGTTGATCTTTGAGTCGTATGTTTTCTACTGTCTGAAAGCCGAAGCCCGGAGGCAACATCAATGCGAGCGCGTCATATAACGTGGACACATATTTTGAAGAAATCCAAGTTGCTAAATTTATGCTATTTAAATCTACAACCGGTTCTGCAACAATAATTGATCCAATATTTCTTATATTTTCTAATCGCGATTCAGATGATTTTTGAACAATTATGCCGTGAACTTGTCTCTTACCAAAAGGAACCCAAACAACTTGCCCAATTTCGATCGTGGGTATATTTTCTGGCACCAAATAAGTGAAAACGCTTTTATTCCCGCCATGAGAGTTCATGGCAACATCAGCATATCGCATCATTTACCTCGAACTAGAAGGAGGGAAATTCTACTCCTTGGAATCTTCCTCCGGCACGCTTTCATCACTAAGCTTTGTGACGTCGCCATCCTCTTCGTCTTCAGATGAAACATCGGTGACATTTTTATGATCATCTGTTTCCCCATCCTTTGAATCAGAAGATATTTCTGTGTCCAGATCGGGGCTCAAAATATTTTCGGTTTCGTTTGTTGTTTCATCACTTTTTTGAACATCTAGATTGTTGTCTGAAATAGCGGTAGCTGCCTCAACCGAAGGTTCTGGATTTGAGTCCAAGTAATCCTCACGTTGTATAAAACTTCTGTCCTTAGTGCCCTCTTTAATTCTAGCTCGGCGACCGGTTCGTCCTCTTTGATAGAACAGTCTTGCTCTTCGAACTTTGCCTTGCCTTATAACTTCAATATTTTCCAACCTCGGGGAATTAAGTAAAAACGTCCGTTCAACGCCTACCCCATCAATCACACGCCTAATGGTAATATTGGCATTAGCACCATTTCTAGTCATCCACATAACCACGCCCTGTATTTGTTGAGTCCTTTGACGCTCTCCTTCAACAACACGGTAATATACTTTTACAGTATCTCCAGCGCGGATATGTGTGTAATTATGCTTGCTCGGCATATTTTTGATAAGATGACCAACATCCATTTTAATTTAACCTTCCTAAAAAATTATTGAGAATTCAATATAGACAATAGACAAATTAACAGGAAATACCAACAGTCAAATTCCTAAAGTACCTATAATATGACTAAATTATACTTTTCCATATAACTTTTAGCAAAGTGGAGCTAATTTGACCTACTTAAAGGGAATTAAACGACACCAGATACAACCAGTGGAGATAAGGGACCAGGCTGCAACGTCTCTCCTGTCTACCAACTCACCAAATTGCTTCTCGGTCACCTCAAAGTCCTTTTAGATCATGTAAATAGTAATTAAATTCTTCTATTATTTGCCAGCCATCCCTGTGACAACAGAAAAGCGCTATCTTCTTTCGATAAATCCGCGTTGTCTAGAAGATCTGGTCGATTATTCATTGTTAATAGGAGTGATTGGTGTCTTCGCCATTCCTCTATTTTCCTATGATCGCCCGATAGAAGAATAGACGGGACTTGGGATCCATTAAAATTATCAGGTCTTGTATATTGAGGATATTGCAATAAATAGCTTGAAAATGAATCCATATTACCCGATTCTTCACCTCCCAAAACCCCTGGGATCCTTCTCGCGACTGCATCGACAATAACCATGCTGCCCAAGTCACCTCCGGTCATAACAAAATCACCCAAACTCAGAGTGATTGTCGCCATTTCTTTCCGCACTCTTTCATCCACTCCTTCATAGTTACCAGATATCATTACGATTTCATCTTTAGCCGCAAGTTCATCGGCAAGTGTTTGGTTAAATGTTTGACCTCTAGGATCAAGAAGAACTATCGGTACTTGAGAAAAATCACTTGCGATTTCATTAGAGACGCTGTCTATAGC
>JAPYRO010000021.1 GCA_029941095.1 Dehalococcoidia bacterium | reverse complement strand
TGATAATGGAGTTCCAGTTGTTTCTTTCGGGGGAGGATCTAGTTTATCTGGAGGGCTAACAGCAAACAAGCCAAGTATTTTATTAGACATGTCTCAGATGAATAATATAGTTTCTGTAAGCCTTGAAGACAGCATTGCAATAGTGCAGTCTGGCGTCACAATTGAAACTTTGAATAGCGTTGCTCAAACAGGAAAAGTTTTTGTAGGGCATGATCCTGAGATTGTGGGAACAACATTTGGCGGAGCAATTGCGACAAATGGAAGAGGGTACCTTTCCGCAAAATATGGTTCTATGGGTGATCAAATTCACGGATTAGAAGTAGTTCTTGCTAATGGGGAAATACTCACGGGATCTTCAATCAAAGATTCCTATTCCTCCGGCCTTAATTTATCAAATATTTTTGTTGGAACCGAAGGTATATATGGCGTCATTACTCAGGCTCAGATATCTCTTTTCCCTGAAGCTGAGGAAAGGAGGCACTATGCCTTGGAGTTTCCTAGCTTTCAACATGGTTTTTTGGGTATACAACGATTGTTTGCAGATGGAATAAATCCAGCTATGGTAAATTTTGTCGAGTATGCCCAAGATTCGGAAGCCAATAAAATTGTGGTGGATTCAATGAGTACAGCGGTTCTTCATTTGAGCTTGGAAGGCCCCTCTCTGGCAGTTGATGAGGAAGAAGCTAAAGTTTGGGATTTGGTGTCTCAGTTAGGAGCTCGTGATCTCGGGCCCACCGAAGCGCAACAATTTTGGGTCAACCGTCATCAACCGAAAGAGGAAGGAGGTTTTCCCCAAGGTGATACAGCATTAAAGATTAATACAGCTGTACCTGCTTCACGTGTATTAGAATTAAGACAACAGGCAATAAATATTTTTGATATATCTGGAATCCACGTAGAGACCTGTTCTATATTAGGCCGCCCTGAAATGTTTTCTCTTGGCATACCTTCTGGGCAAACCAAAGTTTCCCAAGCAAGCTTGAGAGAGGCTGCTGAAGCTGTTATGACCATAGCGGTCGACATGGGTGGGGCTGTTGAGCATAGTTACGGTATCGGTGTGAGGCTAAATAGACCTTATGCGAACCAACTAGGAGAAGGAGGAGCGCAGTTAGCAAAATCCTTGAAAGAAGCACTCGATCCTAACGGCATACTAAATCCTGGGAAAATTCTAGTCGATTAGTTCGATAGTTGTAGACAATACTATTTCAGGCTTGTCTGGTATAGCAGTTTCTTTACCTGGGAAAAACTCCATTCTGAGTTCATAGACTCCAGGTTTCCCCCATTTTTCTCTAAAACCTGATTCTTCTACTATGGTCTCTTGCGGCTGAAGCTCTTCAACAGTGACAACAGGCAGCATACTTTGCCCGGTTGAGTCGGAATGCAGAGCGAATCTTTGATTCTCGGGACCAATTAACCACAAATATATTAATGGATCCGACGCGGCCCACCTGGTATATTCCTGTGGATACTCGCTTATATTCTCTATTTTACCCCAGATAACTAGGCCTCTTGAAAACTCTGAGTATGTGTAGGGCTTGTTGTCCCCCCATCTGATCGCAAGTGTTGCTGCAATCTTGTCGTTCCATGTATCGGTAAACAGTTGGGTACCATCTTCTAGTTGTGGAGGCCCTGGCTCGGAATTAGGTAGTTCTACTACTGTGTCTAATTTTCCCCCATGATCACTACGTATATTGCTTGTCAGACAACCTGTACTCCCTAGTGTTGCAACTAAGATCGATAATGAAATTAATATCATCAGCGATTTATGTAGCATTAATACCCCCTTCTAAACCAATATTTTTTAATTATATATCGAGTCATCAAGTGATTCAGGATCGAATTTTAAACGAATCTTTCCCTGATTGGTATACTAATATTAGCGAGTATTTAATTGAGTAATTACGGAGAACATTTTAATGCCAGAGATCAGGATCGCGCTCTCTCAAATTAATCCTACTGTTGGAAACTTAAAAGGCAACAAAGATTTGATATTGAGCGAATTAAAGCAAGCGCAGCAAGCAGGTGCTGACATCATAGCTTTTCCTGAGCTTGCTATAACTGGATATCCACCTGAGGATTTGCTTTATAATCCCGACTTTATTGTTATCACCCAAGCGGCAATCAAGGAAATAGCAAAAGCGTCTTTGGGGATTGTTACCATAATTGGCTACCCAGAAAAAGATCCAAATGATGGTGAACTATACAATTCTGCGGCTGTAATCAGCGATGGGAAAATCGTTGATATTTATCGAAAAAAGTTGTTGCCAAACTATGGCGTTTTTGATGAACGTAGGTATTTCTCGACGAGTTCTCCTACTGCTATCTACCGTTTGGGAGAAATAGGGATTGCAGTGAACATATGTGAAGATATTTGGTTTGATAATGGCCCTACCCAAATTCAATCGATTAATGGGGCAGATGTCATAATCAATATTAATGCTTCTCCGTACCATCGAGGGAAGAGAGCTACGAGACTTGCGATGCTTCAACAAAGGGCTAAAGAGAACGATGTTGTTGTTTGTTATGTCAATTTAAATGGAGGCCAAGACGAACTAGTATTTGATGGTAATAGTATGATCCTTGATAAAGAGGGGAACCTTATACACGAAGCTAAACAGTTTCAGGACCAGCTTTTATTAGCAGATATAGAAGTTCACCACAAAGTTCGAGAATCAAAAAATATAGAAACGGCAGCAATGGGTGGAGAACTTGAAAAGATTTTCCTAGGATCGATAAACCACCCTTCGCCTCGGCCAGTAATCACAGAACTCACAGAATATACTCCTTTGCGTGAGTACCAAGAAATTTTTGAGTGTTTAGTTTTAGGAACACGCGATTATTTGCGAAAAAATCGATTTGGACAAGTTGTAATCGGTTTATCTGGCGGGATTGATTCGGCGCTTACTGCTGTAGTAGCAGTAGAGTCAATAGGTGCCCAAAATGTTACGCTCATTAATATGCCGTCTGAGATTTCATCGCAACATAGTGTGGATGATTCAAGAGTGCTTGCAGAAAATCTTGGGGCAGATTTTCAGGTGATACCTATAGCGGGACTAGTTGACGCATATTCAGATACGCTTCCAGATATTTTATCTTCGTCTGAACCTAATCTGGCGCATGAAAACATCCAAGCGAGGATTCGTGGAAATATTCTGATGGCAATGTCTAATAAATATAACTGGATAGTATTATCGACCGGCAATAAAAGTGAATATGCAACGGGCTATACAACGCTGTATGGAGATATGGTTGGAGGGTTTGCAGTCTTGAAAGATGTGTCCAAGACATTGGTCTATGCGATAGCAAAAGATTATAACGAGCGGTCGGGTAGCAAGGTTATACCAGCTACAATTATCGATAAAGAGCCCTCTGCAGAACTGAGGCCAGATCAATTTGATACCGATTCATTACCACCATATGAAAAACTTGATCCTGTTTTAGAGAACTACATTGAAGTCAATGCACCATTAGAGGAAATACTCAGAGGAGATTTGGAGAAGTCTGAAGTTGAGCGCGTCATCAATTTAGTGAAATCATCGGAATATAAGAGATGGCAAGCGCCTCCTGGAGTAAAAATAACGGAGCTGGCTTTTGGCAAAGATAGGCGGTATCCGATCGTCAACGAATACCATCCTAGAGATAAGTTATAATTATCGAGTGTAAAATATTTGTTGGAGATACAGTGGATACGAAAGATATTATTTACCTAGATCATTCTGCTACGACGCCCGTGGATCCACAGGTTTTGGATGCCATGCAAATAGTTTTGTCGAAAAACTATGGTAATCCTTCTAGCATGCATCAACTTGGGCAAGAAGGAGCGAGATTGATTGACGATTCCAGAAGCCAAATAGCACAAGTACTTAGCGCGGCAAGAAGCGAAATTGTTTTCACCGGCGGTGGAACAGAGTCAGATAATTCTGCCATAAAAGGGGCAGCGTTTGCTTTGAAAGAACAAGGGAATCATATTATAACTACTTCAATAGAACATCATGCGGTTCTACATACTTGTGAGTGGTTAGATAAATTTGGCGGTTTTGATATAACGTATTTGAATCCTGATAAGGAAGGATTTATTAGTCCTGCTCAGGTAGTAGACGCGATTACGGATCAGACGACGGTAGTTTCAATAATGTATGTGAACAATGAGATAGGAGTTATTGAACCTATTGCAGAGATTGCCAAAGCCTTAAAGGATTATGAGGAGAAACATAACAGAAAAATAGTGTTGCACTCTGACGCTGTCCAGGCTGCAGGATGGTTATCATTAGACGTTGATGAACTTGGTATTGATATGATGAGTTTGTCAGCCCATAAGGTCTATGGCCCCAAAGGCGTCGGCATTTTATATATAAAAGAAGGGACACCGTACGCTGGTTACATTAATGGAGGTAGCCAAGAAAATAACCGTAGAGCGGGAACGGAAAACACAGCTGGTATTGTTGGTATTGGTGTTGCGCTATCTTTAGCAGAAGAGAATAGGCCGGTTGTGGTACCCCGTGTATCCGCATTGCGTGACAGTCTGCTCCGTGGGGTTCTAAAAATCCCTGACATATATATTAATGGACCTGAATCAGATGGACGAATAGCGAATAATATTAATGTTTCAATAAAAGGAATAGAAATAGAATCGTTGATTATCAATTTAGATATGATTGGAGTAGCGGTATCAAGTGGAAGTGCTTGCACGTCAGGTTCGATAGAACCTTCCCATGTTTTGTTAGGTTTGGGATTGCCAGCAGATTTAGCGAGTTCGAGCCTAAGAATCACTCTTGGAAAAGGTAACACAGAGGAGCAAATAAATACGGTGCAGGATAAATTACCCGGCATCATCGAAAGAATTCGATATCTTAAGAAACGATAAAGAATCCTACCAGTTGCCCCTTAACCTTTCCTGGCTCGGTCTGTTATAATCACGGAGTTTCTATTTATTCTTCGGGAATTTATAACCCGGATGCTTTAATAAATGTTAATTATTTTATTGTTTAGGCAGGAGGGAAGCTAAGATATGGCTAAGCTACAAGATGTCAGTGAAAAGGATTTCCAAACGGAAGTGTTAGATTCTTCCAAACCAGTTTTGGTAGATTTTTGGGCTCCATGGTGTGGTCCTTGTAAAATTGTTTCTCCTATCGTTGAAGAACTCGCAGATGAGTATTCTTCTGAAATGGGATTCACTAAGTTAAATGTAGATGATGCTCCAAATATTGCGTTAAAGTATCAAGTTATGAGCATACCAACCCTGATAGTATTTCAGGATGGTGAACCTGTAGCTCAAGTGGTAGGTGCTCACCCTAAAAAGTCTATAAAAGAAAAATTACTTGCTAAGGTTATTAGCTGATCTTTTTAAATTAGTGGGCTCCAGGAGTAATTAATGGAACAGTATGATTTAGTTATCATTGGTGGTGGCCCAACGGGTGCTGCCGCAGGGCTTTACAGCGGGAGATCGAGGTTAAAAACTTTGATCTTGGAACGTGGGATGTTTGGTGGCCAGCTTGCTGTTACCGAGGATGTCGAGAATTATCCAGGATTTGAATCCATACTAGGCCCTGAACTTGGTCAGAAACTGATGGATCATGCAGAAAAATTTGGTGCTGAAACCAAAACCGTTGAAGTTGAAAGCGTAGATCTAGAAGGCAAATATAAAACCATCACTACAGATGGCGGTACTTTTGAGAGCAAAGCCCTGATCGTTGCAACAGGGTCCATGCATAATAAACTTGAAGTACCTGGTGAGGATGAATTTTCCGGTAGAGGAGTTTCATATTGTGCTGTTTGCGACGGTGCTTTTTTTAGAGATAAAGAACTTGTAGTAGTAGGTGGTGGAGACGCAGCGGTTGAAGAAGGAGCATATCTTACTCGGTTCGCTTCTAAAGTTACTATAATTCATCGTCGTGATGAATTAAGGGCTCAGAAAATTCTTCAAGAGAGAGCCTTTTCGAATGATAAAATGGATTTCATTTGGAATAGCACAGTCCAAGAGATAAAAGGCAATGGGTTAGTGAGCACTTTGGTCTTGAACGATTTAAAGAATGATCGAGCGTATGAAAAATCTGTTGATGGCGTATTTATCTATGTTGGGTTAACTCCAAGCACTGAATTTTTAAATGGTGTTTTGCCTACAGACGAACAGGGTCACTTGCACGTTAATTTAAAAATGGAAACTATTTTCCCTGGAGTGTTTGGTGCTGGAGATGTTAGAGCTCAATCATCCATGCAGGTGGCATCTGCTGTTGGAGATGGAGCTACAGCGGCTATTTTTGCGGAAAAATACATAGCTGAAAATTTTTCGTAGTATAAATTATCGAAATTTATTTGCTTCACCAGTAATTCAAATATATAATCTGTCAACATGTTTGGCTCATGGGAGTAGATGTTTCCCGGTGGGGTCCACGGGCTTCAACCCCGGTGTCGTGCGGCCTGCGCCGTGCGAGGTGGGTTCGACTCCCTCCTACTCCCGCCAAACAAGAATTCAGATATGGAACCTGTAATAAGTGCCTTTGCCAGTAATGATTTCTCTGTAAATTAAAGTGGTGAAAAAAGTGGTGAAAAAGAAATCTGGGGCCATTAAATTATTCCTCATAAATTATAGTAAGCTCATCCCCAATTTCTATTAACCTCTTTTGGTATTTTTGTTGGGATACCTTGGGGTTTATTTAGTTTGACTGGAAGTATTTTTGCTACCATAACCGTTTTATTATGGTGACTCTATATTTTCTGTCAGTTTTATAAAAAACCCAACTTTCTCCATCTGCTTCAAGTTATTAACATGAGATCTTTCCAGCCCCTCATTGGCCACAATAACAGCTAAAGCCTGTGCTCTTGAAACCGCTACGTTCAATCGGTTAATATCAAACACGAAGTCTAAGCCGCGGCTTGATTCAACTACATCACTAGCAGTCATTGAAATAATAACGACTGGTGCTTCTTGCCCTTGGATTCCATCAATAGTGCTAATTCTAAAGTCACCTTCTAGCTTTTTTTTAAGTAGATTAACTTGCATATTGTATGGTGCAATAATCAAGATATCATTATCTGTAATAGGTGATATGTTGCCTTCTTTATCCGTAAATGTGCCTGTTTTTAGTTCATTAATTAGCTGCTGAACCACAATAACTTCTTCTTCACTGCTTTGTGTATTGCCTGCGTGCTGCACAGGAATAGATAAAACCCCATTCGGCTTTGTTATATGCTTAGCTTGATTAATATAGATTGATTGATTTGCATTATCCTTGTCCGCTTTCAATTTTCCTTCGTACACAATCTCTGATAACGGCAGACAGACATCTGGATGCATTCGATAGGAACGCTCTAAGAACACGCCTTGATCATCGGGTATAACTGCGGCACCTTTCAACATAAACTCTAAAGTTGACTCCCCAGATTTACCAGGGTGAGAGGCTTGTATTGGTTGTTCAAGCTGCATTTGGTCACCCATTAAAACAATGTTTTTAGCAGCACCTGAAATGGCGATTAAGTTGGCAAGAGCAACTTGACTGGCTTCATCAACAAATAAATAATCAACAGGCTCTTCAAAGGCTACTGGTCTAGCAAAGCCATAAACGGTTGCGCCAATCACATCATAAGTGCCATAAGGGGCTTTTTCAGTGAAACTCATTGAGTTACGGTAATCGAAATTTGGATAAGCTGATATAGAAAACGATTCTCTAAAATTTTTATTCGAGCCGTAACCGCCTACTTTCACTAAACTTGAATCGGGTAATAGCTTTGGCAGCTCTTTAAGTAAATTCATAATGGCCGCATGGCTGTTGGACATAATACCGATACGTTTGCCATTTTTAGCTAATGCGGCAATCACATTTCTTGCTGTAAAGGTTTTACCTGCACCTGGTGGTCCTTGAATACATAAACACGTATTATCCATTGCTTCAATCGTAGCAATCATAGCTTGTAGATATTCATTATCATCAGGATAATGCGTCCGTGAAACAGGCAAAGGTGATACTAACGTGGCAAACTCAGGATTATCTTGATTAAGAATGGTAGCGATTGCACCAGATAATAGACCTTTCTCGAAATAATTTTCAGTGATTTCACATATCCTATTTTCTAATAAGCTCGTATTAATAAAAGTGTCGTTACCAAAAAAAGTGAGTGGTACATATGAATCTAGCCCATTAGCCTCAAAATCAGCTACTTTAATTTCAAAACTAATTTCACCTTTAGACGTATCATCTTCAATGAAAATAATCTTCCTGACCCCAACATCGCTACCTTGAATGGTGGCGTTAACTATTTTATCGGTTCTTATTGGCTGATCTGGGTTGTATGTCCCCTTACATAAATACACACCTTGGTCATATATTTTGAGTGGTTTTTCTGACACAGTAATATCAAATATTACCGTGTCATCATTAAACAGCTCCTCGTCATCTTTTTCTAAACGATCATAATATGCCCAAAACTGTGTCGCACGCTCTCTATCGTAAAAATGTAGTAAGTAGGTTAATAACTCTGCAATGGGATCTTTATTTAATTTCTCTTCATTTTGAAAGCGTTCAACTAATGCTTTTTGCCGGCCAAATAGAAGCTCACGTTCAACTTGATTCTTAACTTTGGCATCCGTTTTCTCTTCATTAGATTTTACTTCTTCAATCGGTGAATAACTGATTCCAGATTCTTGCTGTTGCTCACGTAACCAGTCCACCAGTTGAAGGGTCGATTCACAGTCATCAATATTGTAATTACGGATCTTTTCCAAGCTTTCCCATACTGTCCAATTAAAATTATCTGAATCAGCCAACCAGCTTTTATAACCATTTTCTTGCTTTTCCCAATTTATATTACCGCCCGCCTCACGCCAATTCTCATAGGCAATTATAGACTCATCGCCACGAGCCACATCTGTTGTACGTATACCCCGATAAAGATGTTCAACATTTTTAATCGAGTAGCTAGGCTCACCAATAAGGAGTCCATTCTTAACAATTTTATATAAATCAATAAAAACGCCATTTTGTAATAACTCGCTTACTTCTTCTAAGCGAGTTTGATTACGAGTAGATAATCTACGAATAGCCGTTATTTCATAATTAGCATAGTGATACACATGCATGGTCTTATCTTGCTGCCATCGCTGGTACGTCCAGTCAATGAAGCCTTCGAAGGCAAGTTGTTCTTGTTTTTGATCATGTGCCCACCAGTCTTTGAACGCGTACTCTTTACCTTGCGCTGCTTTGGGATTGTGATAACTGACGCCCCACAGATATTCAAGCCCATTGTCCCCAAATGGATTCCCTTCGATATCGAAGAACATATCGAGGTCTGACGGTTCAGGCAAAGATGACAAACCTTTGCCGTTATCATTCTCGATCACCGTGAAATACGGTTTTTCTTGACCTCTCGATCGTAGTTGAATATCAGCTTGTGCTTTGATTTTCGCAAGGCTTTCAGGTGATATACCTTCTATTTCTGTATCGTTAGTGTTTGCTAACTGAGTTAATGTAGTGACATCGTGTTTATATAAATGTTGAATTTGTTTTTTACGAATATTAGCGACTAAGGCAAGACTATCCGATTGATCCAGCAGCTGTTGAGCATAATCTCCCCATGTACCGAAATTTGTTTCCAGTGATAGATCGGGCATCGTATTTTCAGCGCCGGTAAAATTTTCTTGTACCTGAAGGAATTGCTGTTTAAGATTTTGAAAATAGCTATAATAGGCGGCAATACGAAAACGATCTTTTGTTTTATCGCCCAAGATAACAACCGCTTCATCCGGTACTTTCCCTTGGATTTTTTCCAGCATCCAGCTATAGCAGCATAATTGAACTAGAAAGTAAGGGCGTGTCGTTTTAGCGAGCTTGGTATCCCAGGCTTCATAATAGTATGTTCCCAGTTCTGATTTACCTTCACGACGCACTAAAAAATCAGAATACCCACCAAAGTGATCTCGTTCAAGATAAGCCTGAAAGATTACCTTATAGCCTGCTTTCATCGCCATGATGGTCGCTTCCGACTTATCAGCGAGGCTGCCGGTTTCTATTTCAGCAATATTTTCCGCCCCATACTCTTCTCTTAGATACTGGAGAAACAAATCTTCGTGCTCTTTACCTTTATCACCTAGGAAGTTCTTCATTTCATCGTGATCTTTTTCGATTCCCTTAACTTGTTCAGGATGGTCTATCTCAAGACGAGCCATCCATGAGGCAAATGGCGAACCCATATAAACGATTAAATCAGATGGAGAGAAATTAATAGTACCATCATTATTCTTTCTCATAATTTACCCTTCATAATCTCTGCCTATTTCAGAGGGGTGGAATTGCGTTTTTTACTAATCTTCTCCACTCTGTTTTTAAACTACCATACACTAATCCTATTCCGAAAAATAAAGGTAGTGCTTCACAAATGGAAAGTAAAATAGTTCCCTTTCCTAAGGGGACTATTAAAGAATATTATAAAATAGATAATATGAATAGAATTTTATGTATTAAAGTTGATAGGTAAATTTAAATCCAGAGTGGAGTAGACTATTAAAACACTAGACTTACACGGAGAACGACATGCTGATGTGTCGTTATTGGTAGAAGATTGGGTATTAAAAAACAGTCTTTCCCCAAAAGATATGCCATTGAAGATTATATGTGGTAATTCAAACACGATGATTAGTTTAGTTAAAGCAGTACTCGACCAGCACGAGATTAGCTCAAGACATTGGCAGTATGGTGTTATTGTGATTGATTCAGTCTAGTCTTTTAAATCTACATGTAGTGCATAGAACCCTCATAAGTAACCTATTACCCAATATGGCCCCACGATTATTTTTTTATCTTATCTTGCTTAGGTTTTTTGACTGCTTTTTTTGCATCATGACCTTTACTCATCGAATCCTCTCTTTCTATATATATTACCCCAGCGTGTATGCGAGGGGTTTAACTCTATCTAACTAATATTTTTGCTGACTAAATTAATAAGAGCCTGTTTTTCATCTTTTGACATTTTTTTTATAATTGCTTCTCTTTGCGAAGCTTCACTTCGACTTGCTGATTTTTCTTTGTATACTAATTTACACGGTCGATGTGAGCGAGTATATTTAGCTCCGCCTTTGATTTCTCCATTGTGTTGTTTTAGACGTTTTTCTAAGCTATTTGTGATACCGCAATAGAGGCTATCGTCTCTACATTCAAGTATATAAATCAGCCAATTATTTTGGGGCGTTGTATCCATAATTCTTTTTTTGAAAAAACCAGCCTACCTAAAACACTTGCAGGGTTACTAGATAATGAATGGAATCACCAGCAAAGCAATTGCTAATCCACCTAATGGGAACGAATACTTTTTTCCTGCCTTATTATGCACTACAGGTCTAATACCTTATAGTACCACCTAGTTACGGGGATTTGGTCGGCAAAATGTCGGCAATGGCGATAATGTTACTGAGTGACACTAATTCTCTGAGCTTTGTAAAACCCGTAAGAAGGTCCTTTGTTTGAACCTGACCGGCCTTCGACAACTGACTCCATATCTGCATATTGAAGCTGCCAGACG
>JAPYRO010000020.1 GCA_029941095.1 Dehalococcoidia bacterium | reverse complement strand
GTATCGTTCTTGTCAATTCCAGCCAATACTAAAAGTCCACTAGCAATTTGACTAACTACACTATTATTGACGGTTACATTTGCAGTTGTAACTCTTTGAATAACTAGTCGCATCTATATTACCTATGAAACGCTAGAATTCGTGAGGGTGCTTGTGCCCGCCGTCGGATTCAGTTGTATCTGACGAAGATTCGTCCGATGTGGTTTCAGGTGTTGGTTCGCTTTCCCGACTAGAAGAAGCTGACTTACCACCGTAGTCGTTAACGTAAAAGCCACTCCCCTTGAAAACGATCGCCGGCGTGCTAAATCTTCTCTCAGCTTCAGTATCACATTTTGGGCATACTGCTTCATGTGCATCGTTAAACGACTGTCTAACCGTGAACCTGTGATCACACTCGTTACATTGGTAGTCATAAAAAGGCATAATTTATTCTCAGCTTTTAATTAAATATATTCTTAATCTTCAGTAACAGTTGGGCTATCTCCCATATCCGCTACATTTTGTTCTTGTGGTACGCCTCGATCTTCTTGGCTGGCTTTGTCGTACCAGTAACTTCCAAATCCATGGCGAGTTTTATCTGTACTGTAAAAGCCCTCAGCTTTGTAAACTATCTGTGGCGCGTGTATCACGCGAGTACTACTTGCGCCACATTTAGTACATTCAGAAATCGTACTTGCGTCAAAACCTTGTCTAATTGTGAATAGGTTTTCACATTCAGAGCACTTGTATTCATATATTGGCAAAAGATTGTCTCCTAAATCCAATAAATAGTCTTCGTTCTAATACACTGGTGAATAGTTTAGATATGGAAATCAACCGGGTCAAGCTTTAAACCGATATTAGGGTATTGGTTGAATTAGCTTCCTTAAATAGAAAACCCGATGTCTGATCAAATTCTCCGTGCTATAATGTTCGGATATTAATTATAAGAATAATTTAGGAAGGTGTAACTTATATATGGTGGAGGATAACGATATAAACGCGGTAGAAAACGTGGACATAAGTGTAGAGGATGTAGCTGACACAGAGCCTTCAGAGCCCGTAAAAGTTACTATGAAACTTTTGCTTGAAGCGGGGGTGCATTTTGGGCACCAGACAAAGCGATGGCATCCTAAAATGAAGCCCTTCGTTTTTACTGAACGTAATGGGATTCATATAATAGATTTACAAAAGACTTTAAAACGTTTAGAGAATGCGGCAGAATTTATTGAAACTATTAGCAAGCAAGGCAAAACAGTACTTTTTGTGGGTACGAAAAAGCAAGCGCAAGACACAATAAAGGAAGAAGCAGAGCGATCAGAAATGCCTTATGTAACTCATCGGTGGTTGGGAGGTACGCTTACTAATTTTTCTACTATTAGACAGCGTATTTCGTATCTGCTCCTTCAGGAAGAAAGAAAAGAAAAAGGCGAATTTGCCTACTTACCTAAAAAAGAGTCTGGAAAAATTGAAGAGCAAATAATTAAATTAAATAGAAACCTGGGTGGAATAAGGGATATGCAGGAACTTCCTGGTGCTATGTACGTAGTAGACGCGGCTCGTGAAGGGATAGCTATTGCTGAAGCCCGGAAACTTGGTATACCAATTGTTGCTATAGCTGATACAGACTGCAACGTCGAGTTGATAGATTACCCAATTCCAGGTAACGACGACGCAATAAGGGCTATTAAACTCATGACAGAAACTATTTCGCAGTCCATTATCCAAGGTAAAAGAGATGCTGAAGAAGAGAGAAATCGATTGGCATCATTAGTCGGAGCGAATCTCTCAGAACAAGAAGACGTTGAATCCCAAATTGGAGCAGAAACCGTGGATCAAGAGAACATTGATCAATAGAAGGAGATAAACATAAGTGGTTGTTACAACGGAGGTTATTAGGGATTTAAGAGCAAAGACAGGCGCGGGAGTTATGGATTGTAAGAAGGCTCTCGAAGAATCTGATGGTGATATGAATAGAGCTATATCCGTTCTAAAAGAATGGGGTATTTCAGCAGTTCAAAAAAAATCATCTCGTAGTGCTAATGAAGGAGTTGTAGAAACTTATGTGCATGCGGGTGGACGAATAGGAGTGATATTGGAACTGAATTGCGAGACTGACTTCGTTGCTCGAACCCCTGAATTTTTGAGCTTGGCCCATGACCTTGCACTCCAGATTGCCAGTATGGACCCGAAATCTATTGATGATGAAGATAGTCGTGACGATACTGAAGACTTTGATGGAGAGACTAGGTTAATGCATCAGGTTTTTGTCAAAGACCCTAGTCAAACTATTAGTGATTTGATAACTGAAGCTGTATCCAGAATTGGAGAGAATATCGTAGTTAGGCGTTTTACCAGGTACGAATTAGGAAAATCCTAAATGGAAGGAGATCTTGGACATCTTAGCTTATAAAAGAGTTCTACTCAAAATAAGTGGCGAATCCTTGATGGGATCCAGGGCTTTTGGTATTGATGTTGACGTTGTTTCGAGTATTTCAAATAAAATTAAGAGCCTTATAAATAGAGATGTAGAAGTTGCTGTTGTTGTAGGTGGCGGAAATATGTGGAGAGGGAAAACCGCTGAAGAAGCTGGAATGGATAGGGCTACAGCAGACTACGCAGGTATGTTGGCAACGGTAATAAATGGATTGGCCTTGCAGGATGGGCTGGAAAATGCTGATGTTACTACTAGAATCCAGACAGCAATTACGATTCAAGCTGTCGCGGAACCATATATCAGGCGTAGAGCAATTAGGCATATGGAAAAAGGCCGGGTTGTCATATTTGTGGCTGGAACAGGTAATCCTTATGTGACTACAGATACAGCTGCTGCTCTTAGGGCTATAGAAGTTGGGGCTGATATTTTACTTATGGCTAAGAATCAAGTTGATGGAGTTTATGACGCCGATCCAAATGCTGTCAAAGAGGCTAATAAGTATGAAAAACTAAATTATATGGAGGCTTTGAATCAAAGGTTGGGAATAATGGATAGTACAGCTTTATCATTATGCATGGAGAATGATCTACCTATAATTGTATTCGATCTTTTTTCGGAAGGAAGTTTGGATAAGATCTTTGAAGGCGACTCCGAGGGTACGTATATAGGCCAAGCAGTTTCTTAATTTTAGTTATAAGAAGGATATTTTATGACACAGTTACTGATTGATGATGCTGATCAGCGGATGAAAAAGACCCGTTCAGTTCTAGAAAAAGAATTAAGTTCAATTAGAACCGGCCGAGCAAATGCCGCGTTGGTTGATGGTCTCACTGTTGACTACTATGGTACCCCTACCCCAATTATACAAATAGCGACCATAAATGTTCCTGAGGCACGTTTGATAACAATCCAGCCGTGGGATAAAGGTATGGTGCAGGCGATAGAGAAATCTATTTTACAATCAGATTTAGGCATATCTCCAGCGGTCGACGGTGATATTATTCGTCTTCCTATACCGAGTTTGACTTCTGACCGTAGGAAAGAAATCGCTAAAATTGTTAGATCTAAGACGGAATCGGAAAAAGTTTCACTAAGAAATGTGAGGCGAGACGTATTGGATCATATGAAGAAATTGGTTAAAGGTAAAGACATATCAGAAGATGAAGCTAAGAGGGCTGGTGGTGTCATTCAACAATTGATCGATAAGTATTCTAGTGAAATTGATGGTATGAGTGCCGCAAAAGAAGCAGAAGTAATGGAAGTATAGTTCCCTAGTTATTCGTAAAAAATTTTTAATCGGCTATAGATTAAGAGATGTAGTTAATGTCGAACTCTAAAGCACCTGCACATGTAGCAGTTATTATGGATGGTAATGGTCGATGGGCTTCCAATAATGGATTGCCTCGTATTCAGGGTCACAGAGCCGGCCTCGATAATATTGAGCGTGTGATCATCTCCTTTAGAGATGCTGGAATTAAATATGCTACGTTCTACACATTTTCTACAGAGAACTGGTCGCGCCCTGAAAAAGAAGTTGAAGGTCTCATAGAATTATTGTATGACTCACTGACAAAAAATATTCAATTTCTGACCGAAGAGGGCATACGGTTCATCCATTTAGGGAGGACTGAGAATTTGCCAAACCATGTTGTACAATTAATTGATAAAACGACTCAATCCACCAGGAATAATGACGGAATTACCGTTTCCATAGCTTTTGACTATGGTGGCAGAGATGAAATATTGCGTGCTATTAAACTATTGATACAAAATGGGTTATTGGCAGAAGAGATCACAGAGAAAATATTTAGTTCTAATTTATATACTAAAGAATTGCCTGACCCCGATCTAATAATCAGGACAGGTGGAGAAACGCGTTTAAGTAATTTTTTGATATGGCAAGCCGCTTATTCCGAATTTTATACCACCTCCGTTTTGTGGCCAGACTTTGGCCCTTCTGAAGTAGAGGTAGCGATTTCAGAATATAAAGCGAGAGATAGAAGGTTTGGTAAAATATAGATAAGCTTATCGGTAAGGAATAATGAAACTGCTAAATACTAATTTTTCTCGGCGGTTTGCGGTAGCAACCATAGGGATCCCGGTGATTGGGTTTATTCTAGTTGTTGGGTTAGCACCTCTTTTTCTGTTCATTAATTTAGTAGCTATTATTTCATTATTTGAGATTAGCAAGATGCTCGGTAATCTCAATCTGCGATTGCTCCCCACCTTATTCGTTCCGTTGACTCCCTCGATAATTTACTTCATGTCGCAGGCTGAACCATATATAAGAGATTTGGTTGTATTGGGCATGATTATTGTTTTGATTACAGTAATATCGATTATGTATTCTAATCTTTTTCACCTAACTAAATTTCTTAAGAACGCTGGTATCACCGTTATAGCTACACTGGTAATCTCACTCCCACTATCCTTTGCTATTTTGATTTATCAATTACCTCTAGGCGAGCAGTTACTTATCACAGTAATATTTGGTGTTTTCTCGTTTGATACAGGAGCCTACATCTTTGGAAATATGTTAGGAAAAAATAGAATGGCTCGTTCAATAAGCCCAGGGAAGACATGGGAAGGAGCATTTTTTGGGACAATTATTTGTTTAAGCTTTGTTGGTATTTTGGATACAGTGTTTGCCTTAGGGTTCAATAAATTTGGTGTCGTACTGATTGCGTTCAGTATTGCTTGTTTTGGCCAAATAGGAGATCTTCTTGAGTCTTACTTTAAGCGTAGAATGAAATCAAAAGACTCGAGCAGGTTATTGCCAGGACACGGTGGCTTTTTAGATCGAATTGATTCGATGGTTATTGTCCTTCCTGTTGTTTATTATGAGTTACTATTGTGAATATGAAGAAAAATATTGCAATCCTTGGTTCAACCGGATCGATAGGGACCCAAACTTTGGCAATAGTGAGGGATAATCCTGAGAAATTTTCGATAACTGGACTTGCAGCAGGGACCATGTCGGAACTTTTTAGTTCTCAAGTCGAAGAATTTGCTCCTCATAATGTGAGCCTATCAAAAGGATCTGTTGATCTTGCAAATTATGATTTTGAAATAGAAATGGTCGATATGGATTCAATTGCCTCTGATTCTGATGTTGATATTATTGTGATAGCAATACCTGGTTTAGCTGCTTTAAAACCGACCTTAACTGCTTTACATCACAATAAAACTGTTGCTCTGGCCAGTAAAGAGGTATTAGTTGTTGCAGGCGATATTATTGAACCCTCAATAAGATTCCCGTTTACAAAAATCCTTCCCCTTGACAGTGAGCACAGTGCTATATGGCAAAGTCTTCGCGGCGAAGTGCCTCTTGGTAATAGGTTGAGCAAGCTAATCCTTACAGCGTCTGGAGGACCTTTCAGGGGAATGCAAGGTTCGTCAATTGCGGATGTGACTCCGAAGCAAGCATTAAATCACCCGACATGGAAAATGGGTTCTAAAGTAACGATAGACTCCGCTACTCTTATGAATAAAGCATTTGAAGTAATTGAAGCACATTGGCTATTTGGGATCGAATATGCAGATATTGATGTTATAGTTCACCCCGAAAGCGTTATCCATTCGATGGTAGAATTCGTAGATGGGACTCTTAAAGCCCAGTTATCACTGCCAGATATGCGCCTGCCGATCCAATACGCTTTGGGACATCCAAACCGACTTCCTCGACCGTCTAGTTTTCCTTTAAAAGAAATTCATGAGATGCCCACCCTTACATTTGAGGCTTTGGACGAGAATACGTTTCCTTGTTTCAATATTGGATTGGAGGCAGGAAAGAGTAAAGGAACCTATCCTGCGGTTCTTAATGCTGCTGATGAGGAAGCTGTCGGCCTATTTTTGCAAGGAAAGGTCTCATTTTTTGGTATATCAGATCTAATCAAAGAGACTCTTGATAAACATAGTTCGATTTCTAAACCATCGCTTGAAGATATCTTAGAATCTGATACTTGGGCGAGGAACGAAATCAAACAAATTCAAATAAGAAAACACTGATTAATGTCTTTTATTCCAACAATACTCATATTCTTATTGGTGTTAACGGTGTTGGTTTTAGTTCATGAACTAGGCCATTATTTTTGCGCTCGAATATTGGGTATCAAAGTGGAAGAATTAGGTTTGGGCTTTCCTCCTAGGTTAAAGGCAATAAGGAGTAAAGGGATTGTCTATTCATTAAACTATCTACCTCTTGGGGGATTTGTGCGTCTTAAAGGCGAGGATGATGAGACTATTCAGGATGGATTTGCTTCTAGAAGTATTTTACAGCGATTTCTTGTAATCTTTTCAGGTCCGGCTATGAACTTCGTTTTGGCAATTATTTTATTCTCATTTTTGGCCAGTGTAACGGATCGTATTCAGTCAGCAGACATTGTTATAGAAGCTATTTCTAAAGATTCCCCTGCAGAGTCCGTTGGAATAAGAGCAGGAGATATTTTAACTTCGATAGGTGGGATAAATTTAGATGAACCGAGTAATTTTTCCAGGGCATTTGATTTGGAACCTGGTAAAGCTACCAGAGTTGTCGTAAGTAGAAATCTAGAAACCAAAGAATTTTCAGTGATCCCCAGGTCAGATCCTCCTTTTGGAGAAGGCCCTATTGGCATTGAACTAAAATTATTTGACGTTGTTTACGAGGAAGTTAATGTGTGGCAGTCACCCTATTATGGGATTATGCTGGCTTGGGATAATACTACATTAATATATAGAGAAATAGGTAATTGGATATCCGGATCCAAAACGCCTGAGATAGCGGGTCCGGTGGGCATCGCACAGATTACCGGTGAGGCAGCACAAGCTGGTTTCTTGCCGTTGGTTTATTTAGTTGCTATGTTGAGTTTAAATTTAGGTATACTGAATTTATTGCCAATACCAGCATTAGATGGGGGCAGGATTCCATTTTTGATGATTGAATTAATTCGGGGCGGCAAGCGTTTGCAGCCGAATCGAGAAAGAATTGTGCACGCGATAGGATTTGCATTCTTAATAAGTTTAATTATTATCGTAACGCTAGGGATTGATATTCCGCGGTTACTAGGGTGACTGGTGTTCAGTTTTATGAAACCATTTTATGATGAAAAAACTGGTAAAACTGGTGCGTTTCCTAGTAGAATATACCAATAGAATATGTTTGAGCGAAGATTAACGAAACAGATCACAATAGGCGGCACCGTTATTGGTGGTGACGCCCCTGTTTCCGTTCAATCGATGACGAAGACTGATACCAGAGATGTCAAAAGCACAGTTTTGCAAATAAAAGAATTGGAAGACGCTGGCTGCGAGATTATTCGTTGCGCTGTTCCGGACTTGGCCGCAGCGGAGGCATTATCTGAGATAAAGAAAAATATTAATATACCTCTTATTGCTGATATCCACTTTCACCATAATTTGGCGCTTAAATCAATCGAAAATGGCGTTGATGGGTTACGTTTAAACCCCGGAAATATTAGAGATGCTGATAAAGTTCGTGAGGTGGTGAAAGCTGCAAAAATAAGATCTATCCCTATAAGGATTGGTGTTAATTTTGGAAGTTTACCGCCTATTGGCGGAATAGGTAAAACGGGAGATTTCCATAGGCTTGCTGATGGAGTAAACAAGCTTGCAAAAGATAGCAAACAAACTGACGATAATTACAGTGTCGTAGATCATATGGTTAACACAGCCCTCTGGGAAATTGCTATATTGGAAGATATGGATTTTGACCAGATAAAAATATCAGTCAAAGGGTTTGATGTTCCAATGACTGTGGACGCATACACAAGATTATCTGATGCAGTTGATTATCCATTACATCTAGGTATAACAGAGGCGGGCACTCCCTTAAATGGATCAATAAGAAGTGCAGTAGGTCTGGGGACTTTGCTGGCCATGGGTATTGGGGATACTATTAGAGTGTCTCTGGCTGGTGATCCGGTTTTAGAGGTGGAAGCAGGTTACGAGATACTTAAATCGCTTAATCTGCGTAATAAAGGTGTGACCCTTGTTGCTTGCCCTTCTTGCGGAAGGGCTGATGTGGATATAGTTAAGTACGCCAACATGGTCGACAAGGCCCTGAAAAAAATTGATAAACCGATAAAAGTAGCTGTTATGGGGTGCGAGGTTAACGGACCAGGTGAAGCCAAAGATGCCGATATTGGTATAGCTGCCGGAGTTGGTAGGGGTATCATATTTAGGAAGGGCCAAAAAGTTAAAGTGGTTCCTGAATCTGAATTTCTCCCAGCGTTGATTGAAGAGATGGAGAAGATTGACCTAGAATCAAAATGAATGATTCAGTTGTCAGTGAAAAATTATGAGGCTCTCCCAATCATTTGGAAAAACATTAAGAGAAGACCCTGCCGATGCAGATACTAATAGCCATCGACTTCTGGTTAAAGCTGGCTTTATTAACCAGTTGTTCGCAGGAGTGTATAGTTACTTGCCTTTAGCTCTGAAGTCATTAAAAAAGATTGAAAATATTATCAGAGAAGAAATGGATTTAGCCGGAGCTCAAGAAATTCTATTGCCTACACTCCAACCCGAGGATATTTGGCAAAAAAGTGGCAGACTAGATGCTTTTGGCGATACACTGTTTCGCTTAAAGGATAGAAGAGATCGAGATCTGGTGTTAGGGCCAACACATGAAGAGGTTGTATCGCAACTTGTAACCGGGCACATCAGAAGTTACAGAGATCTTCCTGTGAACCTCTACCAAATCCAGACTAAACTTCGTGATGAAGCTCGCCCTAGAGCTGGATTGATTAGAGTTAGGGAATTCGCTATGAAAGACGCGTACTCTTTCCATGCTGATCAAAATGATCTCGATAAAACATATGACAGAATGGTAAGAGCATATCGAAGTATTTTTGCGCGATGTGGCCTAAATGTGAGAGCTGTTGAAGCGGATAGTGGAGCTATCGGTGGAAAGGATTCTCAGGAATTTATATTACTTGCCGATACAGGTGAGGATGAAATTGTTTTATGTGACAGTTGTGATTATGCCGCAAATATGGAAAAGGCTGAATCTAATATCGATAATATTATCGATGATAGTAAAGATGGGTTGAAGGAAATTGAAACCCCAGGTGTTAAAACTATTGATGCATTAAGCAAAAAGTTTGGAGTTTCAAAATCAAAAATACTAAAAAGTGTTGCATATATTGTTGAGGGCACCATGGTATTAGTTATGATCCGAGGGGATTTAGATGTTAATGAAACAAAGCTATCCAATTATTTAGGGGCACAAGATTTACGCATAGCGTCTGATGTTGAATTGAAAGAACGAGGACTGGTCCCTGGGTTTATGTCTCCCGTGGGTTTAGACGGTGTGCGTATTGTTGCAGACCCTTCCATAGATGCCCAAACAGATTTGATAGTTGGAGCTAATAAAGAAGATTATCATTATACGGGTGCTCGTCATAAAGTAGATTTCCTAATAGAAGAACTTGTCGATTTAAATAGAGTTCAACAAGGGGATAAGTGTATAAAATGTGGTGGATCCTTGAAGATTGAGAGAGGTATTGAGGTTGGCCACGTATTCAAGTTAGGAACGAAGTTTAGCGACACATTTGGAGCGACATTTTTGGATAGTGACGGTATAGAAAAGTCTATGATTATGGGGTGCTACGGAATCGGGGTAGGTCGAATATTAGGAGCAATAGTTGAAAGTAACCACGATGAAAAAGGGATTGTGTTTCCTAAAACAATATCTCCGGCACAGATAATAATAGTTGCTTTAAACAACGATGATATCACTGTTCGTGATGCTGCAAACCAATTATATGAGACGCTTGTAGAACGAGGAATCGAAACTATTTTGGATGATCGAGATGAGTCACCTGGGGTTAAATTTGCAGATGCTGATTTGATAGGAATTCCTGTAAGAGCAACTGTAAGCGCTAGATCTCTCAGAAATGGTAACACCGTTGAAATGAAAAAAAGAACAGATGCAAACAACGAATCAATTAATATTTCTCTGGACGACGTTAAGACAATAATTGAGACTATCATCTAGAATATAATATGATGTCGAATCAAAACGAAGAAGATCAATCCCAAAAACTTTCTTCATGGGGGTTAGTACAGCCTGCAGTATTACTGCTTATTATGGAAAAACCGAGGCATGGTTACGCACTGCTCGAAGAATTGAAGATTAGAGGGTTCATCCCTAATTCTGCCGATGGAGGAAATGTCTACAGAGGTTTAAGGAGGATGGAATCTGAAGGGAAGATTAGTTCTCGATGGATTCATTCCACAGGCAAAGGGCCGCGGCGACGAATTTATGAAATTACCCCGCAAGGGAGGGATGCTCTTTATGAAGAAGCCCTTAATCTAGCAAATCGCGCTAAATTTATTGAACTGTTTTTATCAGAATTCAAAAGAATTTTTTGAAGCAAATAATAGAGGACTAAATCTGCTATTAGTTTGGATTTACGGTTATGGTACAAGATAGTAAATTAATTTTTCCTGAAATTTCTTGGGGGATTAGGGCAACGCTGTTTGCCGTATTAATAAGCATAACGGTTCCCATAATTGCTTCCATAGGCCTTGGGTATATATTAAGCAATATTGCAGATTTTCTACCTGATTATCAAAGTGC
The DNA here is from genome assembly GCA_029941095.1 of Dehalococcoidia bacterium. Lineage (GTDB taxonomy): Bacteria > Chloroflexota > Dehalococcoidia > UBA6926 > UBA6926 > UBA6926. Next base: position 833 of record JAPYRO010000020.1, on the reverse strand, counting down.
ACAAGTGTATGTGTTGTTTATGAGCTTTATTACTCAAGTAGTTATGCTTGGATCAGTATGGTTTGTTGCAATGCATAAAAAACAGGCCAAGGTTAATAGTTTAGGTATTAAAAAACCAGAAATTTACCGCTTATTAAGATTTGTACTTGTAGGGATAGCATTAACTTTACTGGTTCCAGTTGTGTACGGTTTGGGTAGGGCTATTTTTGACGTTGAATATTTACAACCATCAACATTACCTGAAGCCATCTCTGAAAATCGGGGATCATTGTTGATCTTTGGGTTCATGGCTATATTCATAGCTCCCGTTGTAGAAGAGATTTTTTTCCGTGGTTTTGTTTACCCATCTATAGCCAATCGTTATGGAATTATTATATCTGCAATTGCCACTTCCTTTTTGTTTGGGTTGGCTCATATTATTGCCGCGAACGCCATTATCGCATTTTTTATTGGTTTGATACTGGTTTATGTGTATCATCAGACTACTAATCTGTTGACACCAATCTTGGTTCATTCAGCCTTTAATCTGATTAGTGTGATTATAATAATGGTAAGTTTATGAATCGTGTAAAAAAACTATTCAAATCAACAAGGGAAAATAAACGAGCAGCTTTATCCCTGTATATTACTGCCGGATATCCTGATTTAGATGCAACCACCGTGATTATTAAATCGGCAATAGATGCTGGAGCTGACATCATAGAACTTGGTGTACCATACAGTGACCCTTTAGCGGATGGCACCACCATTCAAAACGCCTCTACTGCTGCTTTGTCCAACGGTGTTACATTGCAGGATTGTATTGATGTGTCGGTTTCACTGAGAGCTTATGC
>JAPYRO010000019.1 GCA_029941095.1 Dehalococcoidia bacterium | reverse complement strand
TCTAGCACTCCCGGACTCACGTTTAGAAGCTGGAAGAAATTTTGCTAATAAATTGTGGAATGGGGCTAGGTTTGTCCTGAATACCATAGAAAGTTCTCAAATTGAAGTTAAGGATATCAATAAAAAGCCAGCGAAATTGGAAGACCGGTGGATTATCAGTAGATTAGAAAAAGTTAAACAAGATGTAAATAAAATGCTGGCCGATTTCCAGATTGGTCAAGCAGAACAAGTATTACGAGATTTCTTGTGGGATGAGTTTTTCGATTGGTATTTAGAGATGGCAAAAATTCGAATCAATGAGGGTGATTTAACTCCCGTTAATATTTTGGCAGAAGTACTAGAAAAATCATGCCTTTTATTACACCCTTTTATGCCTTTCATCACCGAAGAAATATGGCAAAATTTAGTAACTATTTCACCAAGTAAATCCAACGGTAAAGAATCGGTAATGATATCTACTTACCCAAATTCAAACAAAGCTCTTATTGACGAAAAGGCCGAAGAAGAGCTAAAAGAAATCTCCGAAGTTATTAGGACAATCAGAAATCTTAGAGCTGAACTAAAAATAGATCCCTACATCAATATAGAGGCATTATTATCATCTGAAAAATATATCGGCCTATTTGAAGAAAATAGAAAAATGATAGAAATTCTCGGCAAGGCGAACCCTCTTCGAATCACCGCCCAACCTGAGCAAAGTTCATCTTTCTTGAACACCACGTCAAGCGTCTTAGATTATTCAACCATCGTAGTGCCATTGGACGACTTGATTGATGCAGGCGAGGAAAAGATTCGGTTAAGTGAAGAAATCGAGACTGTGGAATTAAGAATTGAACAGCTTGAAAAAAGATTGTCCAGTAATAATTTTATATCCAAAGCTCCTCAAGAGGTTATAGAGAAAGAGAAAATAAGACTTGAAGAATCTGCAGAAAAGCTAAAAAATCTTACCGCCCAACTCCAAAATCTAAGGTAATTTATCTTTGATTAGGTAAATATTTTTATTCCAAAATAGTTAAATACAATAAATTTTTTAAGTCTGCCCAGACGCCCCGGTGTTAGAATAACCCTTTTCTTGTAGCTCAACCAAAACCATTTTAAGATTCAAGGGGTGGACCCAAGCAACTTGGTCATTCCCTTCTTCTCTGATTACTTTGCCACCCATCTCTTCTATGTTTGCCAACGTCTCTTGGACATCATCTACTTCTAAGCAAACCATATAAAGTCCTTCTCCTAAAGGATTCCTCTCATTTTTTCGCTCCTCCATCATACGTGCCAAAGCCGTATTAGAATTAGCGGGTGTCATGACTTCAATCACCGCGTTGCCATCTATGCCTAACATTTGTGCGGTGACTCCGAACTGGTTAGTAGAGACCTGACTGAGTGGTTCGAGTCCGAACATCTTTGACCAAATTTCGACGCCTTCCTCTAAATTCTCAACCATTACAGCATTATATTTTATGTTTGTAGCCATTTAGGTTTCCTCTCTAAACTAAAATCACAAATTAGTGTAACTAATAAATAATAACAAACTAGTGGATTTATGAGTTAGATTTTTGGCTTCTTGCCCTTAACTCGGACACAGGATCCCAATTAGCATCCTCAATAACACCTATAAAAGGCAAATTTCTATAATATTCTTCGTAGTCCAATCCATATCCAACAACAAACAGCGGTGGGATTTCAAACCCCAAGTAGTCAACAGGCACCTCCACCTCTCTTTTAGAAACTTTATCAAGCAGTGTACAAACCTTTATACTGGTCGGGTCCTGCTCTTCCACTGATTTTATGAGGGCAGCGATGGTATGGCCGGTATCCACAATATCCTCAACAATCACAACATGTTTTCCTTTTATCATGCTGTGATCTCTAATAGTGCTACTGATGTTATACTCTCCATCCACGAGTGATCTTTCAATACTTGTAACGCCCACCGTAAGCGGCAAATCCACGTTTCTGATTAAGTCTGTAAGAAAATATAAAGCACCTTTTAAAACGGCCAAGAAAATAACTTCACGGTTTGAATAATCTCGGGTTAAAGTCTGTCCTAGTTCCTGGACACGGGCATTAATTTGCTGTTCAGTCAGCAGCACGCGAGAGACACCTTTTGATGCCCCATTATCACTAATAAACAACGAACCTTGCTTGAAGTCGTCTGATCGCATAGGTTAATAGTAAATGAAATATACTTGATATACCAGAATAATTTACGTAAGCTAAGACAATTCATTCGAATCTTTACTGAATTTATTTATGAACTAACCCAACAGGTTGAATTAAGGATCAATTAATGAGCGATACGCTACTCGGAGCAGGTTTGGCTGCATTAGCTGCAACGTCATGGGCAACCGGAGCAATTTTTGCGCGAATTGGTATGCAGCACATGGCATCCACTACAGGTACTTTTTTCTCTTTAATTACAGGTTTTGTACTAATATTAGTAATAGCTTTATTTCTTGATTATGATGCTATGTTTGCTGTATCTAAAGAAACCATCCTATGGTTCATTCTTCTTGCATTTATCCAATTTCCGCTTGGGAGGTTTTTAAATTTTAATGGTATAAAATACGCTGGTGTCGCGCCTGCTACCGCAATATTAGGTTCTACTCCAGTATTTTCAGCAATACTAGCCCTGCTTTTCCTTGGAGAACAAATAACCCTCATGATAGGACTGGGTATACTCGCAGTTGTCGCAGGATTAGCAATGGTACTGTACAGGAGTTAAATCAAATATGGCTATAACAAATGATAAAATCAAAAAACAAATCTACATAGGTTTGGCTTCAGCGCTGGCTGCTGCTGCTGCATATGGGGCGACACAAACAATTGCTAGATCAATCGTAACTGGTACTGCACCGGCATCAGTTAGTGCAACCTGGACTATATTTTTTGGCATGATTTTCCTTTTTTTCATGTCTTTAAACAATATTAAAACAGATATGAAGGCGCCCAAGAAAGCTTTTCTAATGATGGGCCTTGCGGGTATTTTTTCGTCATTTGGAGTATTCTTTATGTTCAGCGCCTTATCAAACGCTCCAGTAACTGTGGCATCTCCAATTGGCGCAATAAACCCTCTAGTGGCAATGGCTTTAACTCACATTTTCCTCCAAAAACTAGAGCGGGTTACTATCCAAATGGTTGCTGGTTCGGTACTCGTCCTTCTCGGGGTTACAATGGTGATTTTAGGAAGATTTACCGGGTAATTTGCGGTAACGCAGTATTTCTATAGAATTATTATTGATCTAGCTCAATCAAAGCGATTGAGAACAAACCATACATAGATGTTTCCCTTAGATGGCCGAAAATAGTAGCTGAAGCTCTGCATTTCTTGACAAATCATATTACGGCAAATAGGATTGGAGAATGAAAGTTTACGATCTTAAAGAATATTTTATTTACTACCGCAGAGAATCTGTGGGAGTGGTGATCGTCTAGCTTATTTAATTATAGAAACATAAAAAACCCTCCCGGAAAAATGGGGGGGTTTTTTTATGAGCAAAATAAGTATCAGTTTATTAGGAGGGGCAAAAATGATCGTCATAATGAGTAACAGTGCCACCCAAGCAAATTTAGATAGCGTTATTGATCAAATAGAAGCTTTGGGATATGAGGCAGACGTCGATAAAGGTCAATTTACCAATGTCGTTGCCGTTATTGGAGACACAAGATCGGGAGGTTCTTCGACTTTAGAAGGATTAGAGGGTGTAGAGCGAGTGATACCTATAATGAAACCATACAAGCACGTAAGTAGAGAATTCCGAAAGGAAAACACCGTTATAGAATTACCCAACGGCACGAAAATAGGTGACAATAAAATAGCGATGATGGTGGGCCCCTGCGCGGTTGAAGATCAAGAACAAGTTAAAATAATGGCTGAGGCCAATAAAGATCTAGGTTTCCCCATTTTAAGAGGGGGTGCCTTTAAGCCTCGAACTTCTCCTTATGCGTTTCAAGGCCTTGGATTAGAAGGCCTGAGGATCTTACGTGAAGAAGCAGATAAGACTGGTTTGATGGTAGTTACGGAGGTAATGTCTGAAGCTGATGTAGAAATGTGTGTGGAATATGCAGACATATTGCAAATCGGAGCAAGAACCATGCACACTTTTAGGTTGCTGAAAGAGGTTGGAAAAACTCGTAAACCCGTTTTACTAAAAAGAGGCTTCCATGCAACGATAAGAGAGTGGCTCTTAAGTGCAGAATACATAATTAGTGAAGGCAACTGGAACGTAATATTGTGCGAGCGTGGGATCAGAACATTCGACGATGAATTTTCAAGAAACGTCTTGGACCTAACAGCGGTACAAATCTTAAAAAACGAGTCTCACCTTCCAGTAATCGTTGATCCAAGTCATGGAACTGGTCAACGAAACCTTGTAGTGCCAATGGCAAAAGCCGCCATTGCAGCAGGGGCAGATGGTCTAATAATTGAAGCACATCCAGACCCAGCTAAAGCTTTATCAGATGGGCCTCAATCTTTACCCGTTGAAGAACTACCATCTCTCCGAGAAGAATTGGAGAAGGTGGTAACAGTAATGGGAAGAACCATCTAACAATAACTAGCAATAATAGCTAGATCGAAGGTAAACTACCCTCTGAAGGCAGGATGGCGGAGCGGTCAAACGCACCAGGCTGTAAACTTGGCGCCCTAAGGGCTACGAAGGTTCGAATCCTTCTCCTGCCACCAAAATGTTTTATTGAAAATATTGTTACACTAAAAGGCGTATTATTGTTAACATCCGAGACACTAACAAAGGTAACCAATAAATGAGCCAAAATAAAACAGAATCTTTCCACATACCCGAAGCCAATGAAGCTTTAGGAAACATAACGCTAGATGGGCTTGTTTCTAGAGGATTAATAGAAGAGATCATTGTCAGAGATGAACTAAATAAGGCCATTGAGTCAGGAAATAGATTAACAATTTACCAAGGATTCGATCCAACTAGCCCAAGCCTCCATCTGGGACATTATTTGTCTCTTAGAATATTACGCTGGTTCCAATTAAATGGTCATAAAGTAATATTTTTGGTTGGGGATTTCACAGCGAGAATCGGAGATCCATCAGGGCAAACAGTTGAAAGAAAGCAGCTATCAGAGGATCAAGTAATCAGCAACACTTCTAATTGGCTTAACCAGATTTCCAGGGTGCTTGATCTTCAAGAAAATAACCCCATAGAAATCAAATATAACAGTGAGTGGCTAAGTAAATTATCACTACAAGACATTATGAATTTATCTTCTCAAATAACGGTGCAAAGGCTTATTGAGCGTGACATGTTCCAAAAAAGGATTCAAGATAATAAACCCTTGTACATGCATGAAACTCTTTACCCAATACTGCAAGGGTATGACTCTGTCGCCATGAACGTTGATATAGAATTAGGTGGCAGAGACCAAATGTTTAATATGCTGGTCGGAAGAGATTTTGTTCGTACCACTCATAAACATGCTAAACATGTATTGATGACTCCTTTGATTCCGGGCCTTGACGGCAGGAAAATGAGCAAAACCTACAACAATACGGTCGACTTAGACGAACGACCAGCAGAGATGTATTTTAAATTAACACAAATAAACGACGAGCTTTTACCATTATTTTTTAGTGTTTTTACAGATATATCGGATAATGAATTGGAAAATGTTAGAAATAGAATCAATGCTAAAGAAGAAATGCGACCAGACAGGTCCAGGTTATCTTATGAAATAGTAAAGATCTTTCATGGAGAAAAACGAGCGACCAATGCTCGCGAAGAATTTAACAGAGTTATAGCGGAAGGTGAGCAAAGAGAAGATGTTTTAGAAATACCAGTTCCACCTCAGGAGGAATTATCTATATTGGATCTTTGCATCCTTACGAATCAGCTTTCAAGCAAGGGCGATGCAAGAAGACTCATAAAGCAGGGAGCAATTGAAATTGGAGAGAAAAAATATACTGATCCTAATGAAATCGTTTTAGGCTCAACTATTCGAGGAAAAGTAATCAAAATAGGAAATAGGGGTTACTTCAAGTTTAGGTAACCTCACATATAAGGGCAAACAAGATGAATCAAATTGAAACACCCAAGGTTGGCTTTCTTCAGCCAGAATCTACTTTTACCCATCTTGCGGCAATGGAACAATTCGGACCAAAAGCGAATTATATACCAATGGAAACCTACGCAATCTGCCAAGAAATAAAGAACTCAGCTATAGATTACGGAGTCCTAGCTATTGAGAACGTATTTGAAGGAATAGTGGGAACCACTATGGACGCAGTTCTCACTACCGATCACGTCAGTGTTGTGGGAGAAATAATACTTCCGATAGCCCACCATCTTTTATCAAACGGTAAGATGCAGGAAATAACACGAATTTATTCTCATCAACAAGCTATTAGTCAATGTCGAAAACATATAGATTCTTTAGAAAAAGAATTAGGCCATAAGATAGAAATCATAACTGAAGCTAGTACTGCAAGAGGAGCAGAAAGAGCCGCCCACTCAACAGAAACAGGCTCAGCTGCCATAGCTCCTGCAATCGCAGCTAAAAAATACAATCTTCAAATTCTTATGGAAAACATGGAAGATGAAAAGGATAACGTCACTAGATTTTGGATCCTGGGACCGGAAGGACCCTCGAACCCCAGCGGAAACGATAAAACTACCTTCAGTTTCGACGTGGAAAACGAATCTGGAGCCTTAGTTTCCGTTCTCAACACGTTTTCAAGCCGCGGGTTAAGCGCAACAATGTTGCAGTCAAGACCATCGAAATTAGATAGATCTGCTGGAATTTGGGAGTACACTTTCTTTGCAGAATTTCTAGGTCACATAACAGAAACGTCGCTCAAGGAATCCTATGATTTACTGAACAGCGGATCGAATTCTGTGTGCAAGCAAATAAGACTTTTAGGAAGTTATCCCCGTTTCTCAGTAAAATAGATGTACAGCCGCTTATGAGTAATTTCTTGTTCACAAAAGGGCCTGGAGCCGTACTGTGCATATTGGGCGGCACCCTAATTTATCTCATATCTACTGTCAGCCAGAGCAGGATATTTGACCCATTGTTACTTGCACTGATTTTCGGAGTTCTATTCGGTAACTTGTCAGGGGATAAAAATTGGTATACTGAAGGCTCTAAATTCATGGGAAAGTACCTGCTTGAGGCATCCATACTACTGCTTGGAGGAAGCATTAGTATGACATATTTAGTAACTGGCGGTATATCACTGTCTATATTAATTATCTTAGGAGTCGTTTTTGGCCTCTTAGTCGCATTCCTTGTCGGGTACTACATTCTAAAACTTGATCACAAGGTAGCTATTCTTATAGGAGTGAGTAATTCAGTATGTGGTAATGCAGCAGCAATCGCCATTGCCCCGATAATTAAAGCAAGCCCTTCTCAATTAGCCACTGTGCTTGGAATTAGTAGCGTTATCGGAGCATCTCAAATTATTCTTTTGCCACTTTTATCACCGGTCGTCGGGTTGAACGATTATCAATACGGAATAGTAGCGGGTATGACGGTATACGCCGTAGCTCAGGTTTACGCAGCTTCCGCCAGCGTTAGTGTTACTTCTGCGTCAGTCGCAACTCTTGTCAAACTATCTCGTGTTATATTATTGGGCCCAATATTAATTACAACCCAGTTGATTTTAAATCTCCGACAAGGAACCGTGACAGAACCTCAAACAAATCCACTAACAAAATATAGAAATGCATTGAACAACATCCCTTGGTTTATCCTGGGGTTTCTATTTCTTTCAGTATTAAAAACTGCAGGATTTATTAACGAGGAACAATCAGAATTTATTCGGTCAATATGTGATTACTTATTTGTTATCGCGATGGTCGGCATAGGAACCACTGTTGACCTGAAAGAAGTTATAAAGCTTGGCTCGAAAGTCGCCCTAACAGCATTAGCGGTGATCGGGTTCATGCTGACCTTAAGCCTAACTATGTCATTATTAGTATTAAAGGGTTAATTGTGGAGTAATTTACTTTAGTGAGACAACCCATTTAGACAAAATAATCATGAAAAGAATTGAATTTTTACCCTGTAAAAACATGAGGTGATTTCAAGGAATCCGGCCTTAGAGTAAGATTATTTCAATATTAAACGTACCTCAACCCCAGATTTATATCATCCTTAACGCAATCCCAAGAAAGACAACTATTGGGCCTAAAACAAAAATCGTGTTTCTTGTAGTCACTTGCCCTAAAATTTGGCTCGAAAATTGGGTTAATTTATATGCATTGAATCGGTTGGAAAATAGCATCCTAAAACTATTATTACTATTGTATACCGGCGATTTTTTTACCGATCTATATCCCATAATAAACATCAGAAATGAGAGAGCGACCTTTAAAGTTAAAATTGTAAAATATGGGATCTCAATTCTGGTTGCCAAATTATCTAGGGTTAAAAGAGCGCCCGTTATAATCAACACCCATTTAGATAATTCAACTATTTCACCAAATGACTGACCGAAGGATTTAAAGTTTGGATTAGATTTGATTTCGCTTGCGCTTGGTTTTAGTACAACATAAAAAATAATATTGCCTCCGATCCACGTTATCGTAGCCATAACGTGTAACCAACGAATAGTAATAATCACTAAATCACTGAAATTCATAGTGAGTCCATCCATCTGGAAAATATCTTAGTACAATTTTGATGTAGAAATTTACCAGTTTGATGATAAATAGGCCTGAAAGGGTTCATTCCAATATTCCCAAACAATTGTTGTACTGAGCAAAGAGGCAACCCTAATATATTCAACGGGCAACCATGATACATTTCTACAGGATTCAACTCTTTATCCTGTATTCCGTATCCTCCAGCTTTCTCATAGGGATTACCAGCGATAATATAATCCTCGATTTCTTTGTCTGAGCAGTCTCTAAATGTAACGGTCGTGGTAGTAGAATTCGAGTAAATTTCTTGAGAAATAGGATTGATCAATGCGACAGCTGTTATAACTTCATGGACATCTCCTCTCAGGGTATATAGCATTTTACGAGCATCCTTGGCGTCTTTTGGTTTGCCTAAGATTTCTCCGTTCGAAGAAACAACGATAGTGTCTGCTGCGAGAACAGGTATCTTAGATTTGTTACCTATTGACTTAACTTTAGCTAAAGCAATTTCTGTAGCATAATTCGAAGGGGAAATGTTTGACGGTAAAGTGTTTGAAAATAGCTCTTCTTTTAACGTTGGCCCGAGAATTGTACCCTTGAAATTAGCCGATTGTAGCAATTCAATGCGCCTTTTGGATGTCGATGCAAGAATATAAGACTGTCTAGTAGGTCGCTCAAGAATAGTTAAGGACTCAATGTGGGAGGTTTGTGGGAACATGTCTATAGGAATAACTTCTTTAATAGAAAACCCACCCAAGACTAGATATGATAGATCTCTCGATAAAGTGATTGGGTCGCAAGATACATAAGCTACCTTTTCTGGCTTGTTTTCTATTATGGAATCTAAAACAGATTGATCACAACCCGATCTAGGAGGATCTAATATCAAATGATCAATTATAAAATTTTCATTCTGCATTACCAGTTCAGTTTTTTCTTGGATTAAATCGATGTTAGATAATCCTAAAAGATTCTGCTTAGCGTCTTTCACGGCAGCTGCTGACTCTTCCACTGCAATAATATTTGCATAGTAAGGACTCAGTAACCCAGCAAAAACGCCAACTCCTGCATAAGCATCAACTAAAGTTTCCAATCCATTTGGGTTCAGTTTTTCTCTGATCAGATTTACCATTTTTTCCGCCTGGCGAGTATTAACCTGGAAAAATGAGGGTGAAGAAACTTGAAAATTGAATCCTAACAGTTTTTCACTATGTTGAGGCTGGCCTGTTTCAAAATTAAGAGGGATATCTCGATCCGAAAGATTAGGTTGAATCATGTAAGAATCAGTATTGGCTCCTACCCTGACCGACAATTGGCTGTCGCTTGAATTTAATGAATCTTTTAGTTGGTTTTTTATTTCATTAATTCGAGGATCCATTATATGGCAATATTTTATAGATTCAAATTGGTGTGTTATCCAATTTGTAAAACCAATCTCTCCATCATTCCTTACAGTAAATCTAGCATTATTCCTATATCCCCAATTCAATGGAGATTTGATCATCTGTGAAACTGCAGGGTCTATAATTTGAGCTATTTCTCTTAATGATTTAATAACGATATCGCGTTTTAACTGCAACTGTTTATCATAATCAATATGCTGGAGTTGGCAACCACCACACTGTCCAAAGTGGGGGCATTCCGGCTCTTTACGACTACTAGAAGCAGAATTTATCTTAACCACTCTCCCATAGAGAGTACCCTCTCTCCGGCCTAGAATCTCAACTTGTACATCTTCTTCCGGAATGCCAAATGCTACATCGATATTTTCACCATCTTCGGTGATCCCTGTAGCATCTCCATGGTTGTTAAACCCAGTAAGTTTTGCATTAACTACAGGGTTCTTAGTATCCATTCTTACTTGAGCTGCAAATGAAGGCTTAAACCGTCTATGTTTTTTTCGACTAGATTTCATAAGTACAGAATACTAAGCCTGGTGCCGTCGTTCAACAAATAAAAGAAATATCTTAAATTAGTAATCTATCGGCATATATATAGGATTAATGAAATAAATAGATTAGAATCTATTTAACTAAACCAGAAAAAGAGAACCGAGCAATGAGCCCAAAAAGTATAAATGTAGGACTGGATTTTAAAGAAACCACTACGTACTTACGGAGTTGGATTGAAAATAATTCTGAATCGTTTTATGAACATAAGATACAAAGTGGTATTCAATATAAATTCAATACTAGCCATGGAGAGCGGATAATAAACATATATTATTCGAAAACTAAACCCGGATCGAGAATAGTTTTTAACGACCCAATATTTGAACAAGCAAACATTATCGCTAGAGATTTAAACGGGCAACCTGGCACTCAAGGCGGCTTGCTAGGAAACAAAGAAACAAAGAGCGACGTCAGAAGAAAGTCCCTTACAAAATACAAAAATCTAGCGCGTGTAGGATCCGATGAGTCCGGAAAAGGTGACTATTTCGGGCCAATCATAATATGCGCTGTATTATTAGATGAAACTAGTAGAGCTACAATCGAAGAACTTCTAAGCACGCATGTTTTTGGTATAAGAGACAGTAAGCAATTCACAGATAGTCAAAATAGAAATTTAGCAGAAGCTTTAAAAAACAACTTATCAGACTTCGAAATATTTAGTTACTCCCCGTTGGACTATAACAAGTTACATAATGCAAAAACTTCCAACTTGAATACGCTAATCGGGCTCGGACATTCGACAGCAATCGAACAGTTGCTATCCCGTCAATCGAAAAAAACAAACCCGCTCCATTTAGAAGATTTACCGGTGATAGTAGACCAATTTGATAGGAAAACTATGCCTAAACTGCATTCTCTAGCTGAAAAATACCCAATGTTCAACCAAACACAATTTATTCAAACACCCAAGGCCGATGCAAATGACCTCGCAGTAGCCTCAGCTTCCATTATTGCTAGAGCAATTTGGCTGGAGGAATTAGATAAACTATCTCAAGAGATTGGTTTTAATATTTCAAAAGGTGCAGGGCCAAAAGTAGATGAAGATGCTCGAAAAATCTTAAACCAAAAAGGTCTAGAGTGGTTAAATAATAACGTGAAAATGGATTTCAAAAACACTACACGAGTATTACCGTAAAAAAATAGTAGGAGAAGTTTTTTATGAATATTGGTTTGATTTCAGATACCCATTATCCCGAGGCTCCTATATCGCTTCCCGACTCAGTTCTGGAAGTATTTTCTTCTTACAAAGTGGAAATGATTTTACACGCTGGAGATATTTATGATCCTGCTTGTCTCGACTGGCTGGAAAAAGTGGCGCCGACGCTAGCGTGTGAAGGTAATGGTGATTTTTTCAGGAAAATAAAGGACCCCAGAATAGAACCGACAAGGGTAATTAGCGTGGAAGGTTTTAACATTGGACTTACCCATGGACTGGCAATCCCAGAGATCCCTCCCAGAAGAACAATAGAATCTGTTATGGATAATGAGTTTGGTCAACCAGTTGATATAATAGTGTTTGGAGATACCCATACAGAGGAAGTTGTTAAAGTAAAAAACGTTTTGTGCATTAATCCTGGGAGCCCTACTC
>JAPYRO010000018.1 GCA_029941095.1 Dehalococcoidia bacterium | reverse complement strand
TTGTAAAAAATCCCGAGGAATACTTTTCTCTGGATTCTGAATTCCAGCTACTCTATGAGAACTCTAACGCCGTAATTGGGAATGGTGATGAACTTATACGATCTATGGAAAATTCAGAGATTAATAAGAGTGTAGCTTGTGGATTTGGTTGGGCTTCAAACGATTTATGTGTAATGGGGAATAACGCGATTATACGATTATCTAATGAACAGCCCGACAAAATAATTGGATTTGGGACAGTTTCATTCACACAGTCTTTTGAATCTGGATTAGACGAAATTAATCGGTTATCGAAAGAAGGTATAAGGGGTATTGGTGAAATCCGAGCTGAAAGACAAGGGTTCTTTGATATTACTGAAAATGAATTCAGTGTGTTGGCCGAAACCCTTATAGAGAACAGAATGATATTACTTCTACATGTTTCTGAACCTGTAGGTCATAAATATCCAGGTAAAGAGGGAGCAAAGTTAGAACTAATAGAATCTCTGTTGATAAAATTAAAGGATGTGAACGTAGTTTTAGCGCACGGCGGCGGCGGCTTACCTTTTTACTCTTACATGCCCGAGGTTCATAGCTATTTAGATAATGTTTGGTTTGATACTGCAGCGTTGCCTTATTTATATAAACCTGCTGTTTTGGAAGCTATTATTAGTGCTGTTGGCTCTGATAGAATTCTGTTTGGTTCAGATTTCCCATTAATGCCTCAAGAGAAAGTAATATCTTATATCCAAGAAGCAGACATAAAACCTGAGGATAAGAAGAGGATTTTTTTCGATAATTTGAATCATTTGTTAGAAACTAATAAATTTGTAGATTAGAGGTGCTACGATGTTTTATAGAAGCGATGGTCAGATTGCTACCGGAATAAAGGCTTAAAGTAGTATGTATTACCCTGATTTAGAACAATTCAAAGCCCTTGCGAGCCAAGGCAATATTGCACCGGTTTATCGCGAGATTCCAGCTGATATGGAAACTCCTGCAACAGCGTACCTTAAAGTGGCACATGAAGGACCCTCTTTTTTGTTGGAAAGTGTTGAGGGCGGCGAGCGAGTAGCCCGGTACAGTTTTATTGGAACTCTTCCAAATAAAGTGTTTAGTACTGGTCAATCTACGGAGCTTGGAAGTATTGACCCACTTGTTAATGTAGAGCAAATGTTGTCAGATCTTGACCCAGTAGCTGTTGAGGGATTACCTAGATTTCTAGGCGGAGCAGTTGGGTTTATAGCGTATGATGCAGTTCGCCATTTTGAACCAACCCTCAAACCCAATAGTAACGATGATCCGATGGGAATTCCAGAATCAATATTTATGATGACCGATACAATATTAATTTTTGATCATGTTAAGCACGTGATAAAAGTAGTGAGTGATGCACGGTTAGATGGCGATATCGACCAAAATTATCAAGATGCAGTGGACAGAATCGATTTACTAGTAGAACGCTTAATCTCTAGTAACGTTTTTGACAACAAAGGATTGAAACCAGGTGACCAGAACAAATATAAAAGTGCGGTTGAATCCAACCATTCAAAAGAAGATTACATGGCTCAGGTTCAAGATGCTCGCCAATTGATTGAATCTGGCGAAGTGATTCAAGTCGTTTTATCACAGAGGCTAAGCCGCGAAACTTCAGCTGCCCCTTTTGATATATATAGGGCTCTGCGTGCGCTAAACCCGTCGCCTTATATGTATTATCTGGACTTTAATGATTTTCATATAATTGGTTCTTCTCCCGAAACTTTAGTCCGTGTAGAAGATCAAATAGTAACCTCGGACCCAATAGCTGGTACAAGACCAAGAGGTTCAAATAAGAGCGAGGATGAAAAGTATGCCGAAGATTTGATAAATGATGAAAAAGAGCGAGCAGAGCATGTAATGCTAGTGGATCTGGCTAGAAATGATATCGGTAAAGTTAGTGAGCCAGGTACTGTCAAAGTTGAGAAATTCATGGAGATCGCTCGTTACTCCCATGTTATGCATATTGCATCCAATGTCTCTGGCAAGTTAAAGTCTGCTTTAACTTCCTTTGATGCTCTAAGATCATGCTTTCCGGCAGGAACACTTTCTGGTGCTCCAAAAGTGAGAGCTATGGAAATTATTGGTGATAAAGAGCCTCATGCAAGAGGCCCGTATGGTGGAGCTGTTGGTTATTTTAGTCACTCTGGTAATATGGATATGGCGATTTGTATTAGGACGGTGGTCATGAAGAATGGCGTAGCAACAGTTCAAGCAGGTGCGGGATTAGTTTACGACAGTGTGCCTGAAACAGAGTTTGAAGAATGCCTACATAAAGCGAGAGGGATGATGAACGCGATCGATCAGGCTGAGGAATTTACTAACGATCGTATTAGCGACCCGAGAAGGCAATAATGATTTTTTTGTTAGATAATTACGATAGTTTTACATATAATGTGTATCAATACTTGTCGCAATTAGGTGCCGACGTGACCGTTGCTCGTAACGATCAAATAACCGTTACTGAAATAGAAAATATGGCTCCTGAGAAGATTGTTATTTCCCCTGGGCCATCGGTGCCTGATAATGCGGGAATTTCCAACGAGATCGTGGAGTATTTTGCACCTAAAAGAGTCCCTATTTTAGGTATATGCTTAGGCCATCAATGTATTGGCCAAGTTTTTGGAGGAAAGGTCGCCAGTGCAGGGGAGATCATGCACGGTAAAACCAGCTTAATTCATCACGATGGGAAAGGCGTATTTAATAATTTACCCAATCCTTTTGAAGCAATACGGTATCACTCTTTGTCAGTGCATTCCGAAGAACTATCTCAAGATGTGGAGATAACTGCTTGGACCGATAGTGGAGTTGTTATGGGTGTCCGCCATAAGGATTATCCTCTTGAAGGGATTCAGTTTCACCCTGAAAGTATAATGACACCTTCAGGAATGCAATTACTAGGCAATTTCCTTAGCAATTGACTTAGAAATTACTTCTTATGTCCATATATTATTAACAAATATAAGAGTCAGGAAATTTTATGATTAGAGAAGCGCTTACTAAAATTGTTTCGGGTGAGAATTTATCCCAACTTGAATCTTCTGAAGTAATGAAAGAAATCATGGCAGGTGAAGTTACTCCAAGCCAACTGGGAGCTTTTCTAACGGCACTTAGGATAAAGGGAGAAACCATCGATGAGATATCAGGTCTTGCGACTACTATGAGGCAGATGTCAGTTTCAGTAGATATTGATTCCCCTGAAGAACTTTTGGACGTAGTTGGGACAGGAGGAGATTCTTCTGGAAGTTTTAATATATCCACAGCGGCGGCAATTGTCGCTGCTGGAGCAGGTTTAAGAGTCGCGAAACATGGTAATCGGGCTGCTAGTTCTTCCTCTGGATCTGCCGATGTGCTCGAATCTTTGGGAGTAAAAATTGAATTGGGCCCAGATTCAGTTGCAAGATGTATTCAAGATGCGGGAATAGGATTTATGTTTGCTCCTCTCTTTCACCCTGCAATGCGCCATGCTGGCCCTACTCGAAGAGAGGTTGGCTTTAGAACTATATTCAATATATTGGGCCCTTTGACTAACCCTGCTGGTGCAGGGCACCAATTGGTAGGGGTTCCTGAACTAAGTTTAGTTGAAACGATAGCTAACGTGTTAGGAGAATTAGGGACTAAACATTCAATAGTGGTTCATGGTGATGGTGGGCTGGATGAACTTTCATTGAGTGGCCCATCTTTGATGATTGAATACCATAATGGTAATCTACGAAAAACAGAGATAACGCCCCAAGCGTTAGGTTTGAAATCTGCAAATTTAGATCAACTCCGTATAGATAGCGTCGAAGCAAGCTCTACAATCATCAGTAATGTTTTGAATGGTGAGCCGGGGCCACACAAGGACATAGTGGTTTTAAATGCAGGAGCAGCACTTTTAGCAGGCGATGCAGTTACAAACCTACAAGAAGGGGTACAAGAAGCGATTAAATCGATTGATTCATCATCCGCGAGGGACCACCTTGAGAAACTGGTTGAAGTTTCTAATTTAGAATGAACAGTAATGTTCACTGGTGTTTAACATCAAGCCTTTTATAAATGAACTAATAATCACTTATTAGGGTATTGATTCGCTAAGGGAGATTCCCCTTTTCTTACTCTCTCAGCAGCTATTTCATCTACCTCTTTTTTCCAATTGCGCTTGGAAGGGTCTGACACAGAGAACGAAAATTCACCAATTTCGCTAATATTAATCGTACCTGTATCACCATCTTGCAAAGGGCCCAACCCCTGATGATTGGTCCCACAGGCTATGATATCTCCGGTAAGTAGTGGTGTAACTGATGTAGTGAATTCTATGATTTCGGGAATTGGATGCTCCATATCATCCGTGTTGTAGTCGTGCCTCAGTTGACCGTTAACCCATAATTTTATAGCCAGTGCTTGAGGATCTTTTATTTCATCTTTGGTTACGATACACGGACCTATTGGTCCGAAAGTTGCATAAGATTTTCCAAAGAAACTGCCAGCACCGGAGTTTGCTTTACCAATTGCTCCACGAGCGGATACGTCTACAAAAGCTGTATACCCAAATATGTGATCCATGGCATCCGCTTGGCTAACTTCGTGCGAATTTTTCCCAATAATAATCCCGAGCTCAGCCTCATGATGAAATATCGGATGTTCTCTCTTAGGTAGTGTTACCGTATCATCCGGGCCTATGATGGACTCTGGGGATTTTAAGAATGTATCAATTGGTCTTATTGGTCTTTCAACGCCTTCTTTGTAATTACCAATCATACATAATATTTTTCTCGGCCTTGGAACAGGTTGGCGCAGTCTCACGGTGCCTAAATCTTGACCGTTTCCTTTTTCTAAGGCTACGTCTAAACCTGGTTTTAGTTGTTCAAAATTTTCAATGATATTTTGAAGTGTTTGTTGTGCGTCTTGAACTCTAAGGTCACCTAGCGCACTGGATATGTCAACTACTTCTCCTTCTCGTAACACACCAGGAACAAAATCATCAAAAAATACTAACTTCACGGTGTTCTCCTTTATGTAGCATTAATTATTCGGTATTTAACGTGTTATACAGATTCTCGGAAGTTAAAGGCATAGAATATAATCGAGCATCTACTGCATCCGCGATAGCGTTAGCTATGGCAGGGGCAGCCATGGCATTCGTATGCTCTCCTATTCCTCTAACTTTGTATTGACCATGCCCATCGTCTGATTCTAATACAACGGTTTGCAATGGTGGTATATCCCTTATGGTTGGTAATTTCATATCTGCGAAAGAAGGATTTGATACTCTACCACTCTCATCCATGAAGAGACCTTCCATCATGGCCGAACCAATTGATTGAACTATGCCTCCTTCGATTTGGCTATGAAATCCTATGGTATTCAATATACGACCCGTTTCCTGGACAATAGTATAATTGAGCACCTCAAATTCTGCGGTTTCTGGATCTACAGACACATCGACAACGTGGACCCCAAACCCTGTCCAAGGGCTGTCAAATCCTTGTTGCTCATCGGTTCTTCCAACAATTGGTTCCCCTGCACGGTCCGCAATATCTCCTAAAGCAATCTTCTCTGAGTGGTCCGCTCCATTTACCAAATGTGCGTCTTCGAATATTATCTGATCTTCATCCCAACCATTAAATTCCGCGGCGATCCGCTTTAAGTTACCTTTTAACTCTTGAGAAGCTCCGAATCCTGCTTCACTGTAGACTCTTGCTCCTCTGCTTCCCCCAACACCCATATCTGCAGTTTTGCCTTCACGGGTAGACCACGGGACTATATCGATAAGAGCGATTGGTATATCTAACTCTTCCGCCGCTATTTGAGCTAATACCGTAGCTGTTCCAACACCACCATCAAAAAGAGGATGATTAATTTCTACTCTCCCTGTTTTAAGTACCTTCATAACGACGTGTGCTGACGCGCCAATTTGACTATGGCTACCAATTGCGATTCCACGCCCGACGTTTTCGCCTTTTTCTTTGCTATACCCTGCAGATTCGGCTGCTTGACGCAAGGCATCTTCGGCACGAACATTTTGCCATGCTTCGCCAGTAGGGTATTCATCGCCATCTTTAACGATGTTATGTAGTCTAAAATCTAAAGGATCCATTCCTACGGCTTTCGCTAGAATGTCCATATGCGATTCACCGGCAAAATGCGCCTGAGGGTGACCTGGTGACCTAACGTAAGTGCATGGTGAAGTATTGGTGTAGAGTTGGTGTGAATTGACCCGGACGTGGGTAATATCATACGGACCGACTATTGACAAGATGCCGGTAATGGCAGGCAACGGTGCGTACCCTGCATAAGCTCCTCCTGCAAAATGAATTTCCGATTCCCAAGCTGTGATCGTTCCGTCGTTTTTCACTCCAGCTTTAACACGCATTGTTGCAGGGTGACGCATTGTCATATTCTGAAATTCTTCGTCATAATCTGAAGCCCATTTCACTGGCAGGCCTGTTTTTTCCGCGAAGGCATACGTTAGCGGAACCATTATGCCTGTAGATTTACCACCAAAAGATCCGCCCACATAATTTACATTGAAATTAATGTTCTCTGGGTCGATGTCGAATATCCGTGCGAGTTCTTGATGGGCTGCATTCGGAGAATCATTATTGTCCCAAACTTGGACGATTCCTTCGTCGTCAATATATACAAGACATCCATGAGGTTCTAAATATCCTGGATGCGTTAGAGGCGTTTTATAGGTATTTTCAATAACAATATCTGCTTCATCGAAGCCTTTAGCAACGTCACCTTTCTCATGGCTTAACCCAGCATATCTGTTTCCAGGGGAGTCCATAGGAGGGGCTCCTACATAGTTATTAAAATCAGGATGCAGTATCGGGGCACCACTTTCATGTGCCTCTACAGCATCTATAACTGAAGGAAGTTCTTCGTATTCAACGTTTATCAGGGCGACCGCTTCCTGGGCAGTATCTTCATCGACTGCCGCTACAGCTGCTACACAGTCACCAACTAATCTAACTTCATCCCAACAGAGTAGTGGCTGGTCTTTTATCATATTTCCGGTCAGCTTGCCCTTCACGTCTTCTCCGGTTAGAACCAAGGTAACACCAGGAAGTGATTCAGCTGCTGAAGTATCAATATTTATTATTCGAGCATGAGGGAAAGGACTTCTCAGGAGTTTCATCCAAAGCATTCCAGGTAATTTAGCATCTAATCCATAGAACGCTTTACCGGTGATTTTCTCCGGCCCATCTACCCTTGCTATTGCTTCTCCCACTACTTTTTTTGCACACATAATAATACCTTCTCCCATAATTGATTTAATTAGTAAATCACCATCATTAATAATTAACTACTGAGGTGTATTCTACCACTGAAGTAATAAATCTTATATTATTAAATTGGTTGTTTTGATTTAATCTTACTTCTGATGCCCAGTAAGTTAAGTTAATTGAATATACTAAGAGCTTACAATGGGCACGGAAGGTGCTGTGCAAGAGAAATATCTTAATGAATGGAGGGGGAAATTATATGTCATCCGAGGATTCTATGAATTTTTCCTCAAACGCGGACGCAATAGAGCATTATTTGGAGATAGTAGAAAGCTACGATAAGAACGAACATGATGACCATATAGAAGTGACCACTGCTCTACGGAGTTTATCGCGGATCGCCAGAGAAGAAAGTGACCCTCTTTCAGCATGGGAGTATTCCCAAAAAGTACTGACTATTGACGAAAAAATATTAGGAAGCAATCATGTCACAGTATCTATTGATCTCAATGATCTTGCGAGCGTTTTTCAAGAATTAGGCGATATGGGAGGTGCAAGAGAGCATTATGAGAAAGCTTTGAAGATTGCTGAGTCCCTAGAAGAACCTGAAAATACCACTGTTGCAACCATACTGAATAATCTTGGCGGAGTGATGCAAGAATTAGGGCATACTAAAACTTCCAAAAAATACTTTGATCGTGCTCTGAGTGTTCTGCAATCAATTCATGGCCCCAAGCACGCTGATGTTTCAGCTGTAGTTAATAATTTGGGAGGTCTCGCTCACGAGATGGGTGATTTGGAACTCGCCCGAGAGTTGTACGAAAAGGCTCTTACTGTAGATGAAGAAATTCTAGGACCTGATCACCCTCGTGTTGCTGCTGTCACTAATAACCTCGGAGGAATTATGAGGGATATAGGTGAAATGGAGCAAGCAAAACACTACTACGAACGAGCTTTGAAGATTGATGAATCAGCATATGGACCTGATAATGCGATGGTCGCGATTCGAGCGAATAATCTCGGAGGGATATTACAGTACATGGGTGATCTTGAGGGTGCAAGAAAACTTTACGATAGGTCCTACCAGATCCTTCGCAATACCAGAGGAGAAACTCATCCCGCGACACAGCTTGCATGGACCAATTTAGATTCACTTGTGGATCCCGAACATCAAATATAATGTAATAAGTTAATGGAGTGATTGGAAATTATAAGATGAAAGAATCGAACGATAATGACCAGATATTGAACATTGATGAACTCAGACATATCGCTGAACTCTCCCGAGTGTCTTTCAGCGAGGAAGAGTTGAAAACTCTCAATTCTCAGTTGAATGATATATTGAATAGCATTGGGATACTTTCTGAAGCAGACACTGAAAATGTTGAAGCAACACGCCATATATCAGGTACTTCGAACGTTTATCGAGATGATGTATCCACCGAATCAATGAGTCGTGAGCAAGTTCTTGAGAATGCCCCTTTATCTCAAGAAGGGTATGTTCGAGTGAGAGGAGTTTTTGACGATGAAAACTAATGATTTATATGAAATGACGATAAGCGAGGCATCCTTATTACTTGCTAGAAAGGAAATTTCCTCCGTTGAATTGACGAAATCAGTTATTGGTCGAATTCAGCAAGTGGAACCTAAAGTGAAAGGGTTTCTTCATATAAATGAGGTAGATGCGATTGCAAGCGCCGAGCGAGCGGATAAGCGAATACAATCTGGCGATTTTACTCCTATGACGGGTATCCCGGGAGTTATTAAAGATAATATGTGTATGACTGGTGTTCCAACAACTTGTGCTTCCAAGATATTGGAGAATTTTGTCCCTCCTTATACTGCTACTGCAGTACAGAAATTAATCGATTCTGGGGCTGTTTTGGTAGGGAAGGCGAATATGGATGAATTTGCAATGGGATCTTCGACTGAGAATTCAGCTTTTCATCCAACTCATAATCCATGGGATTTACAAAGAGTTCCAGGTGGTTCTTCAGGCGGGTCAGCTGCCATAGTATCTGCGGGAGAAAGTTTATTTGCCTTAGGGTCTGATACAGGTGGTTCGATTAGGCAGCCTGCAGCTTTTTGCGGGGTTGTGGGGATGAAACCAACTTACGGATTGGTTAGTAGATATGGTTTAATTGCTTTTGCCTCATCATTGGATCAAATTGGACCTGTTGGAAAAAATGTTATGGATTCCGCTATGATTTTGAACGTAATATCGGGGTATGACCCGATGGACTCAACATCTTTAAGATCGTTAGAAAATAACAATACAGATTATACTGCCTCGATTACTGAAGGAGTATCGGGCATGAAAATCGGTGTAATAAAAGAGATGTTTGGTGATTGGGTTGATGCTCCCGTCAGTGATGCGGTAATGAAGGCTGTTTCCCAATTTGAGGATATGGGAGCTACCGTCGATTGGGATGTTTCTTTGCCTTCAACAAAATATGCAATGGCAGCATACTATATCCTTGCCCCTTCGGAAGCTTCTTCCAATTTAGCTCGATACGATGGTGTAAAATATGGTTATTCATGGGATGGCGAAGGGTCTATGTGGGAAGGTATGGAAAATACTCGTGGCATAGGATTTGGCCCGGAAGTGAAACGCAGAATATTTTTAGGGACGTACGCTCTTTCAGCCGGGTATTACGATGCTTACTATAAAAAGGCCCAGGAAGTGCGGACTCTTATAAAATCTGAATTCGAAGAAGCATTCAAGAAATATGATATTTTGGTTACTCCTACGACCCCAACACTTCCATTTAAGCTGGGTGCAAAATTAAGTGATCCTCTAGAAATGTATAGAAGTGATCTGTGCACGATCCCCGCTAACATCGCAGGAATACCTGCTATAAGTTTGGTATGTGGCTTTTCCGAAGGATTACCTATAGGATTACATTTAATGGGTGGAGCTCTGTCCGAGGAGAAATTACTGAGAACTGCCTATTCCTTTGAACAAGCAACTAATTGGCATGATAGAACACCTAAAATTTAACCGTTAGGGAGATTATTATGGAAGAAATACTCCGGATCCTTGAGAAGAATGGTCGTATCGATGCATCTCAAATATCTGAACTCACTGGCTTGAAAGAAGAAGAAATTAGAGAGTTAATCACCAAAGCTGAAAAGGATAATATAATTCTGTCTTACAAGGCTCAAATCGATTGGGGCAAATTAGGTGATGGCCCAGTTCTTGCTATTATAGAGGTCAAAATAGCTCCTCAAAGAGATGTAGGGTTTGATGCTATTGCTATGAGAATAGCGCGGTTTCCTGAAGTAAAGTCTATGCATTTAGTTTCGGGTGATTATGATCTTTCCGCTCAAGTAGAAGGTAAAAATATGTATGACATATCAAATTTTGTAACGAATACTTTATCTACTATAGATGCGGTCCAAGGTACATCAACCCGGTTTGTCCTAAAGCGATACAAAGAGGATGGTACGCTCATTGGAGGAGACGACATGGCTGAGGGACGCCTCCCAGTTTCTCTTTAGCCTTCTGATTGTAGATCATGCCAGAATCACCGATTAATAGACATTCCCGAGTATCTAGCAGAGTGAATAATATTCCCTTCTCTGGTATTAGACGTTTTTTTGATCTTATAGCATCATCAGACGATATTATCTCTTTGGGAGTTGGAGAGCCTGACTTTATAACCCCTTGGAATATTCGTGAAGCTGCAATATATTCTATCGAGCGTGGCCATACTCACTATACATCCAATAATGGCTCTTTAGATCTTCGTAGAGAAATATCTAAACATCTTAAAAATAGAACAGGTAACTTATATGATCCTACTACTGAGATTTTGGTAACGGTTGGTGTAAGTGAAGGACTAGATCTCGCGGTAAGAGCTCTTACGGAAATCGGTGATGAAGTAATGGTTCCAGAACCTTCTTTTGTAGCGTATGGCCCGATAGTTCATATGGCGGGAGGATCGGTTATTGGAATTAGTACATCGATGGAGAATAAATTTATTCCAACAATAACCGATCTAGAAAACAACGTAACAGATAAAACGCGAGCAATATTGATCAACAACCCTAACAACCCGACGGGGGCTGTGATCAACAGAGAAGGACTTTCTAAAATAGCGGAATTTGTTATCGATAATGACTTGATTGTGATAGCAGACGAGATATACGATCGCTTAATTTATGGTAACAAGGATTCGTTTGTTCATTTCGCTTCTTTACCCGGAATGTTTGAAAGAACTGTAACACTTAATGGATTTTCAAAATCCTATGCGATGACCGGATGGAGAATTGGATACGCGACAGGACCCGAAGAAATTATTGCAGGAATGACTAAATTACATCAGTACACTATGATGTCTGCCCCTACAGTTGCTCAATATGCTGCGAAAGAAGCATTAGTAAATGGTGAGAATAGTTTAAATGAAATGCTTGACGCCTATTCTATGCGAAGAAGATTGCTTGTGAATGGATTAAATAACATCGGCTTAGATTGTGTCGACCCCGATGGCGCCTTTTATGCTTTCCCTTCAATAAAGAGTACGGGGCTATCCTCAGAATCTTTTGCAGAGAAATTATTAATGGAGGAACAAGTAGCTGTTGTACCAGGAAATGTTTTTGGCCCATCTGGAGAAGGTTTTATAAGATGTTGTTATGCTGCAAGCGTAGAGGATATAAAAGAGGCGATCTTACGTATAGGAAGATTTGTAGAGAGGGAAACTAATAGTAGTTGATGCTTGGAGACTAATCTAGCAGATTAAAAGAGAGGATAATCGATTATGGCGAGTTCAAAAGGACCAGCTGATAGTAATGGTCATTTAAGTGATTCGTCTAGCTCTAATGAAGAAATCCGTGATGATGACCTAGTAGTAAATTTTAAAGGAGTTTCTGCAGAACCCCGTGAAGACGGAACTGTCGAAATAGTAATGGAGACAAATAGAGGGAACACACCGGCAATATTACACCCATGTGAGGGCCAAGATGGAGTGGTTATGTTTATTGGAGGAGGTTCTCACTTAAAAGGACCTGCTGGAGGTATTTATGAAAATCTGGCTAAAGAGTTAGCTGAAAAAGGAGTAACCTCCCTGAGAGTAGGCCAGCGCAAACCAGATATATTTATGGAATGTGTTGGAGATGCATTAGCTGCTATTTCATTTTTGAAAGGTATAGGTGCCGCTAGGATAGCCCTTGTTGGCCATTCCTCTAACGGAGCTGTTGCGATTAAGTCCGCGAATTTCTCAAACCTCGTAACTTCTGTTGCCTCTCTTGCAGGACAGACTTTTGGCGCCCAAGATGTTTCTGAGATTGCGCCTCGTAATCTGCTTGTAATTCATGGTAAATCTGATCAGGTATTACCTTATTCGGATGCTCAACGTATTTATGATTGGGCTGAAGAACCAAAAGAACTAATTATTTATGATAAAACTGGCCACGGGTTGAACGAGGTTAAAGAAGAGCTTTATCAAAAATTGATTGAATGGATTATAGAGCATGTAGGTCCCAGAGAGCAGTCACCAGGTTCATAGAATTCGATTCAATAAAATAAATTGCGCAAATTATGATCGATAAAATAGATATATCAGGTATGACCGATATAGGGAAAACGCGGTCCCAAAATCAGGATGCATTGCTGATTATTCGCTCAAATGAGCAGATACTTCCCGGTTGGTGTGAATCAGTTGTAGCTGTTTTTGATGGGGCAAGTGGTATCCCGAATGGAGATATTGCGAGCAGTAAAGCGGCAGAGTACTTTGCCGACATTATTAGTCGTGATTCAACAAACGTATCTTTTGTTGAGGAAATAGGACCAATTCTTGAAAAAGCCATATTAGAAACTAACAGAAGATTGCTAGAGGATGGTGAGATGGCGGGAGGCTCCTATGTAACAACTATAGCGACCGTTGTCTTTAACAATATTCAACCTGAAATTATTCACTGTGGAGCGCTTGGTGATAGCTTAATATATTCGGTAAATTCTGGGC